>CAIYQA010000325.1 GCA_903928175.1 uncultured Spartobacteria bacterium
CGCTGCCCTGGGCTGGTTTACTCAGCCCCTTCGGGGCGAGAGGAATGCGACAAATTAAACCGAAACTGGTCTAGGCGCTGACCAGGATGAGGTTGCCGTATTGGGTGGTGTCTCCGGTGCGGATCAGGCCGATCGCCTGGGGAACGCGCTTTTTGAAATCCACATGCGGCTCGCGGGTCAACGGAACGCCCGCCAGCGCGTCGGCGAAGGCCGCTGCCGTTTCGTGGGTGTTGTTGGCGAGGAATTCCCCGGCTTGATAGGCTTGCCCGATCACGAAATTTTGCCGGATGGCGGCAAGGACTTGGAGCACGGTGGGAACGTCATCGACCAGGGAGAGATCGACGGTTTCGATTTCCGGCCAGAACGGAAAACCGCGATCGGAAATCACGAGGGTATTGGTGTGGCGCACGCGCGCCAGCAGGGAAAGAACCTGGGGATTGAGGAGGCCGGTTTTGATCATAAACTGTTAGACCGCGCCCAGTCCGAACGCCTCGTGCACAAGATTGGCGGCTTCGGAGACGCGGGTCTCGTCGATGACGACGGCGATTTTGATTTCCGAGGTGGAGATCATCTGGATATTGATTCCCCCCTGGCTGAGCGCTTCGAATACCCTGGCGGCGACGCCCGAATGGGAGCGCATCCCGATGCCGACAACGCTGAGCTTGGCGATGCCGTCCTGCGCGACCACCCCTTTGCCGAGCCCGGCGGCGAGCGGCTCAAGCACTTTTTGAGCCTTGGCCAACTCGTCTTTGTTAAGGGTAAAAGAAATATCCGTCGTGCCCGCCAGCGAGACATTTTGGACAATCATATCCACGGCGATCCCCGCATCGGCAATGGCCTTGAATACGCGGGAGGCGATGCCGGGGGTGTCGGCCACTTGGAAAATGGTGACTTTGGCTTGGTTGCGTTCGATGGAAACGCCACGGATCACGACTTGCTCCATGCTCATGGTTTCTTCTTTGACGATGGTTCCCGGGTTGTTGTTGAATGAACTGCGCACCTCAAAGGGGACGCCGAATTTTTTGGCGAACTCGACCGAGCGCGATTGCATGACTTTGGAGCCGCTGCTGGCCATTTCAAGCATTTCGTCGTAGGAAAGTTCGTCCATTTTGCGGGCGGTCTTCACGACGCGCGGATCGCAGGTGAAAACGCCTTCCACATCCGTGAAAATCTGGCACAGGTCGGCCTTGATGGCTGCTGCGATGGCGATGGCGGTGAGGTCCGAGCCGCCCCGCCCGAGCGTGGTGGTCTGGCCGTCATCGGTTTCGCCTTGGAATCCGGCGACGACGACGATGTTTCCCGCGTCGAGGAACTGGTGAACCCGCGCCGGGGTGATGTCGCGGATCTTTGCCTTGGTGTGAACCCCGTCGGTAACGATGCCTGCCTGCGCTCCGGTGAGCGAGACGGCTTTGTGGCCGAGGCTTTGGATCGCCATGGCGGTCAAGGCGATGGTGGTCTGCTCTCCGGTGGCCAGCAGCATGTCCATTTCCCGCTCGGGCGGAGGGAGTTCGGCACAGACTTCGCGGGACAGCTTAATAAGCGCATCGGTGACGCCCGACATGGCCGAGACGACTACGACGACCTGGTTGCCCGCCTCTTGGGTGGCGATAACGCGGCGGGCGACGTTGAGAATGCGACCGGGATCGCCTACCGACGTGCCGCCATATTTCTGGACAATGACACTCATGGAGAGCCGGGGAGTTTCCTTGGAGAGACGGGGGTTGTCAATCGCGTTCCCTGCACGAATTGGAAAGCCACTCCGAAAACGGAGTCGTTCGAATGCTCAAAAAAGAAGCTCTCAAAAAAATTTCGGCGCGATAGGATGCAGCGAATGAAATTTAGAAGCGGGATGAGCCGTCAGTTTAAAAAATGGGGGATGTTCTGCGTTTTTATTTGGGGGATGTTGCTCGTTTCCTCCCATCTTTGGGCGCAGAGTGCGCTCCCTATCTCCTCTCCACGGGTTTCTTCCAAATTCAGGGTTGCGGTGGGAAAAACGGAAATCCCTGTCTATCTCGCCCAGGTTATCGCCCTTCCCGCCGAAAAACGACAGCAGATGAAAGGCTCCACCGAGAGGGATACAGACCGGACCTCATTTGCGGGCTTTGATTTATCCGGGCCAGTGACCGTTGTTGTGACGCATACCGAAGGAATTAAAAGCGTAAAAATTCTGCCTTCTTCCCTCGGCATTACCCCCACGATTCATGGGAATACATTTGTTTTCACGGTCGCCAAACCGGGACAGTTAACTATCGAGGTGAATGAAAACTGGGTGAATGCGCTGCATTTGTTTGCCGATCCAGTGGAAACCAACATCCCAAATCCCAACGATCCCAATGTGATCTATTTCGGGCCGGGGGTTCACCAAGTGCAGAGCATTGAGGTGGCCTCGGGCAAAACGGTTTACTTAGCGAGAGGGGCGATCGTTTATGGGAATCCCGGAGGGGAGGCACCGAACCGGGCGATCTTTTACCTGCATGGCTCCAATATCATCCTGCGTGGGCGAGGGATTATCGATGCCAGTCTCTGCCCGCTCCACACCCGAAGCATCGTGGGGGTGAGCGGCACAAATATCAAGGTGGAGGGCGTGACCTTGCGGGATTCCAGCGGCTTTACTTTGCCGGTCCGGAGGTCGGACCAGGTCAAGATCGATAATGTCAAAATTTTCGGTTGGCGCGCCAATTCCGATGGGATGGATATTTGCAACAGCCGCTCTGTGGAGGTGCGGAACAGTTTTGTGCGGACATTTGACGATCTGATCGTTCTGAAAACCGACAAGAACCAAGGGGAATTGCGGGATGTGACGGTGAAAAACTGCGTTCTCTGGAATGAATTTGCTCACGCGTTGAGCCTCGGGGCCGAACTTCGGGAACCGTTGTCACACATCCTCTTCTCGGATTGCGACATCATTCGCGATAAAGGAAGGGAGTGGCTCCTGCGCGTTTACCACTGTGATTCAGCTTCCGTCAAAGATGTGGTTTTTGACAACATTCGCATTGAGGAGGCCAGACGGCTCATGTCGGTGTGGATTGGTCAGGCGATTTGGAGCAAGGAAACTGAACGCGGGCATATCGACGAGGTGACATTTAGAGGGATTCGCTCCGTTGCCCCATCGCGTGCCCCGCTATGCGAACTCATCGGGTTCGATCCGGCGCACAAGGTGAACAAGGTTCAGTTCCAAAATGTGGTTGTAAACGGTCGGCAATTGAAGGAAAGCGATCTCAAGAAAAATCCGTTCGTGGGCGAGGTCAGCGTTTCGCCTTAGCAGCAGGTTTACTCGAACTGTTTCAAGAGCCGGTCCATGGATTTGCAGAGATCCTGTAAGCCGCTGCGGAAGGGAGTTGGCGGGACGATCTCCACTGCGTCGATGGCTTCCCGCAGGAGGTTGCTTGCGGTGGCGATGGCGCTGGCCAGTGCGCCGGAGCTGATGGTCGCTTCGATGACCGCTTCCAGTTCCTGGCCGGAGAGAATGGCGCGGGTCCATCGGGTGCTCTCGGTTTTTGAAGCATCGCGCAGCAGGAGCAGCACGGGGAGCGTGAGCTTGCCTTTGCCGAGGTCGCTGCCGAGGCTTTTGCCCGCTTTGGATTCTTCGCCTGCGATGTCCAGGCAGTCATCGTAAATCTGGTAGGCGGTGCCGAGCTTGAGTCCGTAAGCGTGCAGCGCAGCGGTTGTTTCGGGCGTGCTTTCGTTGAGCATCGCGCCGAGTTCCGTGGCTGCGGCAAAGAGCGATGCCGTCTTCATTTCAATGATTTTGAAGTAATCGGTCACTTTCAGGTCGAACTCGAACCGGCGCTGGGTCTGGATGATCTCTCCCGCGCAAACTTCGGAGGTGGCGCTGGCGATGCGCCGGGCGATTTCGCCGTTCTTAAACTGGGTGGAAAGCTGGAGGGCGTGGGCGAACATGCAGTCGCCTAAGAGTACGCTGATGGTATTGCCCCATTTGGCATTGGCCGTGGGTTGATTGCGCCGGAGGTCCGCGCCGTCAATGATGTCGTCATGAACCAGCGTGGCGGCATGGATGAGCTCCATGATGACAGCCAGATCAATGTGTGAGGCATTGATGCCGCCCGTGGCTCCTGCGGAGAGGAGGGTCAGGGCGGGGCGAAGCCGCTTGCCGTTGGATTCGCACGCGTAAGCGACGTAATCTTCCACGGCGGGATCGAACGTGCGTGCCTGGGCGCGAATGCGTTCTTCCACGTTTGCGAGAGGTTCGGAGATGAGTTCGAAGGCGGCTTTTATCTCCTTCGGGATATTTTTGGCGTTCTGGTCGGGCCTCGGCAGTTGTTTCACGGGGTGTCCAAAATAGGGATCGGGGCACGAAAGTCAATCCACAGCGGGGGATTCGGGACAAATGCATCCAATAACTCAGGAAAATCAGGAAAACCAGGAAACCAGGAAAGCTGTTCCCCTGCAAAAAAAGCGGGTTTCTGGCTTCTTGTTTCCTGTTTTTCTGAGTTCCTGATTTTTTCCTCATTTGCTGAGTTCCGGGTTTTGTTGGAGAGAATGGATGAATTTTTACGAAAAATTCTGGCAAAACCCGCCGCCAGCCTTTAACTAAATGCAGTCCCTTATGTTTTCCCTCCAGAGCAAAAGCCGCGCGATCCAGGCGCTTCGACAAAAGCTTTTTAATTCCCGCTTTCTCACGATTTCGGTGCTCTTTCACCTTGTGCTCCTGGTTATGTTGGGCGGCACGGTGATCATGAAGCAAGCCACCGAGCCGCCGGATTTTACCGGGGGAGACGGCGATTCCAAATTTGTCCAAAATGAGGCAACATTCGTGCCGCCGCCTCCGCCACCTCCGGAGACCCCGGCTTTGACGCCCGCGGTGCAGAACAACACCGCATTGGATGCGATTACCACGGTGGCTCCGACGATGACCGCTTTTCAGCTTCCCGCCATCGTGCCCGTGCCGCCCCCCGTTACGGCCGAACCAAAAATGGCGGCTCCTACGGTGCCGGTGAACCCGCAGCAACTGACGACCGCCCAGGCCAAGCGGATTCGGGATTTCACGAGCGACTGGTCGAAACCGGTGAAAGGTTTCGGCGGGTTGGGCAGTTCGGTGAAGGAACGGCAATTCCAATTTGTGGCCTACCTCGCCAAATACCAGGGCGGCGATTGGGCATCGACGAATATTATCAAGGAGGGGCAGATCGTCAAAGGCAGCCTCCCCAATCTGCTCTACTTCATGAACAAGCTCTCCAAAGGCCGGATCAAGGCGGATGCCGTACCGGTGCCCTTGGACCTTTCCAAGTGGGAGGAGGAAGTCAGCGTAAAAAAACCGCCGTTTATCTTCTTCACGGGCCATCGCGATTTCGTGCTGACGGATGCGGAGGTGGATTGCCTTCAAAAATACGTGCAAAGCGGCGGGTGTGTTTGGGGCGACAGTTCGTTGCCCGGCCGCCACTCCCGGTTTGACCTCGCCTTCCGCCGCGAAATGCGCCGCGTGATTCCCGATCTGGACAAGGATTGGGAGGTGCTGCCGCCCGATTACCCGATGTTCAAAAAGAATCTCTATTACAACGAGATCACCGCGCCCACCAGTGGCGTGAACCATTATAAAGAGCCGGTCTATGCGTTGCGGTTTGGCGGGGAAGTGGCGATTATTTATACCGCCAACGATTACGGCGACATGTGGCGCATGGCATTGGCTCAAGCGGGCGACAAGCTCCAATTCGACCTGACTCTCCTTGAGGATCGGTCCGGGCAATACAAATACAGCGACAACGGGGTTTTTGCCCGGATGGAAATTTACTATCGCGGAATGGAATTACCCCAGACGATCAACTCGTATAAATTCGGCACCAACGTGGTGATCCATCTCCTGACCCGGTGGGAAGACCGGATCAAAGCAATTCCGCAGGGGTTGTAAGGCAATAGCCGCAAATTAATGCAATAGCCGCAAAAAGGCGCAAAAGACGCAAAAAAAGCGGAACCTGTTTGAGGTTGTGTGGGTGCAGCCAAACGGCAAGCGCACTCCATCGCGCGCGAAGCGCACGATCCACCTTGGAGTTGCTCGTTATCCAACAGAGGCGGGGGCGACCACTTTGCGGGAGATTTCCTGTGAATCTTTTTTTGCGCTTTTTGCGCCTTTTTGCGGCTACTTTTCAGAGTTCCAGTCCCGTCGCAGCGCCTCGGGCGCGGCTCCCCGGGCGCGCAGTTCGCGCAGGCTCAAGGCGTCGTGGCGTTTGGCAAGGCGCAGTCCGGTTGCCGGGTCCGCCAGCAGCGGCGCATGGTAGAACGCAGGCGGCGCAAAGCCGAGCGCCCGGTAGAGCAATAACTGGCGGAACGTGGAGAGCAGCAAATCCGCCCCGCGCACCACTTCCGTGATGCCCATCGCCGCATCGTCGGCCACCACGGCGAGTTGATAGGCGGGAATGCCGTCGCGCCGCCAGACCACGAAATCGCCGAAATCCACGCCCGCCACGGCGGTTTGCTCTCCCAGGGCGCCATCGGTGAAGTGCATCCGTTCGCCCTGCGGCACACGGAAGCGCCAATGCACATCCAGTAATTCTGAAGACGCGATGTGGTCGCCGGGTTTGGGCCGGCAGAGGCCGGGGTAGTTCGGTTCTTCCTCGCCAGCATGGGGGGCTCCGAGAGCGCTGAGCACGTCGCGCCGCGAGCAGCGGCACGGATAAACGAACCCGCCCGCCCGCAGCCGTTCCAGCAGGTCGAGATAGAAGGCGAAGCGCTCGCTTTGGACGTAAGGCCCGCAAGGTCCGCCGCAGTCCGGACCTTCATCCCAGGCGAACCCAAACCAGCGCAGGTCTTCGTAGAGCGCTTCGGTGAATGCCGGTTTGCAGCGGGCGGCATCGATGTCTTCCACGCGCAGGATGAGCGTGCCCCCGGCTTGCCGGGCCCGCTCTTGGGCGATCCAGAAGGTCCGCGCGTGGCCGAGGTGGAGAAACCCGGTGGGCGAGGGGGCGATGCGGCCGCGATAGAGAGGAGTCGTCACAAAGGAATAGCCGCAAAAAGGCGCAAAAAACGCAAAAAGAAAAGCCCGTTTACCTCGTTCCCAAGTTGAACTTGGGAACGTCTAACTTCCGGTGGGGATTTCGGGTGAGGGGCGGGGGAGAAGAATTACATAATCGGAGTTCACTCTCCCCGCCCGCAGACCCCACCAAAATAATGACGTTCCCAAGTGCAACTTGGGAACGAGGGAAACTGCTATGCAGTCGGGCGGTCTGCGGCTAGACTTTTTATACGATGGAAAGCACCGCCGCCCTTTTGCTTCGGCGCACGAAGTTTTCGGACACGAGCCTCATTATTACGTGGCTCACCCGCGACCATGGCAAAATAAAGACCATCGCCAAGGGGGCGCTGCGACCCAAGAGCCCGTTTGCCGGGATGCTCGATCTCTTTTTCGAGACGGAGATCGCGTTTGTGCGAAGCCACCGCAGCGAAATCCACACGCTGCGGGAAACCGCGTTGCGGAATCCGTTTGAAGGGTTGCGCAAGGAGTACGCGCGGGTGGAGCTTGCGGCCTATTTTGTGGAATTGCTGGAGCTCTTGACTGAGCCGGAGCATCCCGTGCCGGAATTGTTTGATTTACTGCACCGCGCGCTCGCTTACCTGGAGGGAGCCGTGCCGGAGCGCCGCGTGCTGCTCCATTTTGAGAACGAATTGGCGCGGTTGTTGGGGATTCACGACGAGGGGAACGCCCACACGGCGCTCGCGCGCACCTGCCACCAGATGCCGGAGTCCCGGCGGCGACTTATGGAGAAGCTGGGGTGAGATATTTCGCGCAAAGGACGCAAAGGACGCAAAGAGGAAGGGAGATTGCTTTTTTCTTTGCGTTCTTTGCGCTCTTTGCGCGAGTCTAAAATTCGGGGCTATGGATCCTCGTGGTTGCAGGCCCACCAGATGCTGGTGAACAGGGAGCCGGCGAAGATCGAGAAGGCGGTAAAGGAGAGCATAGGGGTGCTCTGAATCAAAGCAGCACCCATGCCGAAATCGCGGGTTCGCTCGGCAAAACGCGGTTATTTCGCCTCGCGGAAGGCGCGGATGGCGTCGCGCAGTTCCGCGGCGCGCTCGTACGCTTCGGTGGCGACGGCACGGTCCATTTCCCGCTGCATCACTTCGAGCTTGGAAAGCGGGCGCTTGCTTTGAAGTTCCGCCAGCCATTCATTCAGGAATTCCACCTCGGAGCAGGTATCCGTGGGCTCGGGGCGCTCTTTGAGAAAGGCGACGATCTGGTCCCGACCGCGCTCGATCTGGAGCAAGGCGGCGGGAATATCGTCGCGCTCGAGCTCCAGCGAGGCTTTGGCGCGGGTGCGCATCATCAGGACATAAGGCCGGAATTGTTCGAACGACCACGCCAACTCTTCGCGCTCGGCGTATTTTGCCACGAGCGAAAAGAGGTCGAGATTATGCCGGGTGTCGCGCAGGACGCCCGCGAAATCTTCCAATTGAAAAAGGGCGAGGTAGCGGTGGTAATATTGGATTCCCTCCTGGTGGAGATCGTTGCAATCCTCCGCGCTCAAACGGTAGGCGGCTCCGGCGGCTTCGGCCTCTTCGGCCTGCTCGCGGTGCCAATCCAGCAGGGAAACGCTCCCGTGCGGGTGCAAACCGTCGGGGCGACCGACCATTTCCATCTGGATGAGGCCCAGATCGAGGCGGAGCTGAATTTTTTCCGTGCCATCGGTCCCCATGATTTTGCGGACGCGAATCTGCCCGGGCTCGTGCGGCCAGCCTTCGAGGAGCGTGTTGAGATCCAAATTCATGAGGATTATCGAAGCGGGAAATCGGGCGAAAACAAGCAGGAAAGCGGCATGGGGACGCAAAATCGATAAATAATACAAATCGTCCTTGCAGGAGGATCGTCCCTGCCGTATAAAAACCCTCCCGCCGCATTTGGACCTGTTTCAGATGCACGGGGAGGCGAAAAATGCAGTTGGCGCGGAAAAAATCCTTGCGCCATAGCTTGGTTCGTCTACAGTTCGCGCTCCCCGCAACCAGCAGTGGATGTGGAATCCCTGCTGAGAAGCGGGTTTTTAGTCCCCGGAAATCGGGGGCTTTTGGGAGTGCTTTTTGAGTGTTTTTGAGTTTTGAAAATGCGGTTTTTTTGAATTTAACATGCCAACGATCAACCAGCTTGTCCGCAAGGGACGCAATAAGGTGACGGTGAAGTCCAAATCACCGGCGCTCGTGAATTGCCCGCAGCGCCGTGGGGTGTGCGTGCAGGTAATGACCCGTACGCCCAAGAAACCCAACTCGGCGCTCCGTAAAGTGGCCAAGGTTCGGTTGACCAACGGCCAGGAAGTCATCGCATATATCCCCGGTGAAGGTCACAACCTCCAGGAGCACTCGATTGTGCTGGTTCGTGGCGGTCGCGTGAAGGATCTTCCCGGCGTTCGTTACCATATTGTGCGCGGCACCCTCGACGCCCTCGGCGTGGATGGTCGCCGCCGGTCCCGCTCCAAATACGGCGCCAAGCGTCCGAAACCCGGTCAAGAAGCCGCAGCCAAAGGCAAGGGCGGTAAAAAGAAATAATTTCCTATGTCTCGTCGTCGCAGAGTCATCAAAAAAACAGAGAAGTTTGACAGCCGCTACGGCAGCCCTTTGGTTGCCCGCCTGATCAACACCATCATGGAGAGCGGTAAGAAATCGATCGCCGAGAAGATCGTTTACGGCGCCATTGAAAAGACCCGCGAGGGTTCAGATGCGGTCGATCCGCTCGAGACGCTCAATAAGGCGATCGACAACGTGAAGCCCCGCCTGGAAGTGAAGAGTCGCCGCGTCGGTGGCGCCACCTACCAGGTTCCGATGGAGGTTCCCGCTCCCCGCCAGATGGCTCTCGCCATGCGCTGGATTGTCACTTTCGCGCTTAAGCGCAAGAGCGTTCCGATGATGGACGCGCTCGCCAGTGAATTGAAAGAGGCCGCTGCCGGACAGGGCAACGCCATCAAAAAACGCGACGACACGCACAAGATGGCCCAGGCCAATCGCGCGTTCGCACATTTCCGATTCTAACCTATTTCTCAAGCCGTGGCTGCACCAGACTCCAATCCCAACTCACCGAACCGGGCGTATCCGCTGGAGCGGACCCGCAACATCGGCATCGCCGCGCACATCGATGCCGGCAAGACCACTCTCACCGAGCGCATCCTGTTCTATACGGGGATGATTCATAAGATCGGCGAAGTGCACGAGGGCACCACTGCCACCGACTGGATGGAGCAGGAGCGCGAGCGCGGCATCACGATCACTTCGGCGGCCACCACCTGTTTCTGGATGCAGCGCCCGGAAGAAGGCGTGATCAAGCTTTTCTCGGGCATCAAGAATCGCGTCAACATTATCGATACTCCCGGGCACGTGGATTTCACGGCGGAAGTGGAGCGCTCCTTGCGCGTGTTGGACGGCGCAGTCGCAGTGTTCTGCGGTGTGGCCGGGGTGCAGCCCCAGTCCGAGACCGTCTGGCGGCAGGCCACCAAGTACGGCGTGCCTCGCATCGCGTTCGTCAACAAGATGGACCGCACGGGTGCCAATTTCGAAAACGCCCTCAACGACATGCGCACCAAGCTCGGTGCGAATGCCTGGCCGATTTTGATTCCGCTGGGCCGCGAGGATTACCTCAAGGGTCAGTTGGACGTGATCAACAAGAAAGCGATCGTCTATTACGACAACGATCAATTCGGCTCCACCTACGCGGTGGAGGAAATTCCTGCCGAGCACAAAGAGATGGTGGATAAGGCCTACGAGGAACTCGTGAGCGCCGTGGCCGATCTCGATGACGAGGTGGGCACGCTCTTCCTTGAGGAGAAGCCGATCAGCATCGAAGTCCTCAAACAGGGAATCCGCCGTTTGACCATCGCCAACAAGTTTGTCCCGGTGGTCGGCGGTTCCGCCTTCAAGAACAAGGGCGTTCAGTATCTCGTGGATGCGGTGGTGGATTATCTGCCCAGCCCACTCGAAACGGTTCCGGCCCACGGCATGAACCCCGACACCAACGAAGAGGTGATTGTCCGCGCCGACGACAACGCGAAATTCTGCTCGCTGGCATTCAAGCTTTGGAGCGATCCGTTCGTCGGCAAGCTCGTTTTCTTCCGGGTTTACTCCGGCAAGCTCGCCAAGGGCGATAATGTTTACAATCCTCGCACCAACAAGCGCGAGCGCATCAGCCGCCTCATTCAGATTCAGGCGGATAAGCGCGAAGATATCGACGTTTGCTATTCCGGCGACATCGCGGCCATCGTGGGCATCAAGAACATCACCACAGGCGACACCCTTTGTGACGAGGATTTCAGCGTCATTCTCGAACCCCCGACCTTCCCTGATACGGTGATCTCGATGGCTGTTGAGCCCAAGACCAAGATCGACCAGGAGAAGATGTCCATCGCCCTCCAGCGCCTTGCTGAAGAGGATCCGACTTTCCGCGTATTCACCAACGAAGAAACCGGCCAGACGATCATCGCGGGCATGGGCGAGTTGCATCTGGAAATCATCCGCGACCGCATGCTGCGCGAGTTCAAGGTGGAAGCCAACTCCGGCAAACCGCAGATCGCCTACCGCGAAACCATCACCAGCGAGGCCGTCGGCGAAGGCAAGCTCGTCAAGCAGTCCGGTGGGCGTGGTCAATACGGTCACGTGGTCGTCCGGGTTAAGCCAAACGAACGCGGAAAAGGCATCACCATCGACAACAAGACGGTGGGCGGCTCGATTCCGAAAGATTTCATCCCTGCCGTCAAGAAGGGTCTCGAAGAGGCGGTTCTCAACGGCGTCGTCGGTGGCTATCCGGTGATCGATGTCAACATCGACATCATCGACGGATCGTTCCACGAAGTCGATTCCAACGAAATGGCGTTCAAGATGGCGGCCATTTTCGCAGCGAAGGACGGCTTCAAGAAAGCCAAGGCGATCCTGCTGGAGCCGATCATGAAGGTCGAGAACCTCACTCCCGAGGAATATCAGGGCGACATTTTGGGCGACCTCAACCGTCGTCGCGGACGCATCCAGAGCATGGAAGCCAAGGGCCACCTTTCTGCGGTCCACGCGGAAGTGCCGCTCGCCGAAATGTTCGGCTACTCCACGGCGATTCGTTCGCTCTCCCGTGGGCGCTCCTCCTACTCGATGGAGCCGTCGCACTTTGAACAAGTTCCCGCCAGCGTCCTTGCGGCGGTTCTCGACCAGAAGGGCTCTTAATTTAACCGAAACTTTTACCGAAACTTTTTTATGACAAACGGCCAACGAATTCGCATTCGGCTTAAAGCTTTCGACTATCGGATGCTCGATCAATCCTCCCTGGATATCGTCGAGACCGCCAAACGCACCGGCGCCAAAGTGGCGGGACCGATCCCGCTTCCGACCCGGATCGAAAAATTCACCGTAAACCGCTCTCCGCACGTGGACAAAAAGTCCATGGATCAGTTCGAAATCCGCACCCACAAACGGTTGCTGGACATCATCGAACCGACCGCAAAGACGGTGGACGAACTCAAGAAGCTGAACCTCCCGGCTGGTGTTGATATCACTATCAAGATCTGACCGGTGTTCATGAACTAGGAACCGCAATGAAATACGGACTGTTAGGAAAAAAAATCGGGATGACCCGAGTGTACGACGAGAAGGGGAAGATTACCCCCGTGACCGTCGTCGCTGTGGGCGGCAATACGCTGCTCCAGGTCAAAACGATCGAAAAGGACGGCTATTCGGCTATCCAGGTCGGGTTTGACACCCAGAAGGAATCGCGTCTGCCCAAAGCGATGCTTGGCATCTACAAGAAAGCCGGTTCCGAGCCCAAGAAGCTCGTCGGTGAATTCCGCCTCCTTGCCACCGAGAAGGTGGAAGGCGATCTCAACCTGACGGCCAGCCATTTCCAAGTGGGCCAGATCGTGGACGTGATCGGCCAGTCCAAGGGTAAAGGATTCCAGGGTATCGTGAAGAAACACGGCGCAGACGGCCAGCCCGCCTCGCACGGTTCCATGATGCACCGCCGCCCCGGTTCCATTGGTTGCCGTTCCACTCCCGGCCGCATCTGGAAGAACCAGAGCATGCCCGGCCACATGGGCGACGAACGCAAGACCGTTCAAAATCTTCAAATTGTTGCCGTGCGCGAAACCGAACAGGTTCTCCTGATTCGCGGCGCGATTCCGGGAGCCAACGGCGGTTATGTCGTTGTCCGCCCCGCCAAGAAATCCCCACTTCCCGCGGAGGTTAAGTAATGAGCGCAAAGGTTCTTTCAGTCAAAGCAGCCAAGACGGCGAACATCGTCGTCATCGAAAACGGCATCGGCACCCAGGCAGTCCATGATGTGGTCGTGGCCATGAGGGCAGCCCGCCGCAGCGGCACCGCCTGTGTGAAAACAAAGGCAACCGTCAGTGCTTCCGGAGCCAAGCCCTGGCGCCAAAAAGGAACCGGACGCGCCCGCGCCGGTTACAAATCGTCGCCCGTTTGGGTCGGCGGTGGCGTGGTGTTCGGCCCCAAGCCGCACGATTATTCAAAGAAAGTAACCAAATCGGTCCGCCGCTTGGCGCTCCGCAAGGCGCTCAGCTCACGCATCGTTGCGGGAGACGTTCTGGTGGTTGAGAATTTCGCGATCCTCGAGCCCAAAACCAAAGCTTTTGTCGGCTGGATCAAAGACAATGTCGGTGTGGAAAAGACGCTCATCGTCGCCACCGATTTCGATGAAACCACCTTCATGGCCGCGCGCAACGTGCAGCCGACCCGGTTGATCACGGCTGCCGACGTGAACACCGAAGACCTTCTGGCCTACAAGAAGATCGTCATCACCACAGAGGCGCTGGCCAAACTGGCAGAAAGGACGCAGAAATGAACGAGCCGCACGATTTGATTCAGACGATCGCCTTCACCGAGAAGGCAACCATCCTCAGCGACACCCTTGGAAAATATGTTTTCCGGGTGGCCCCGCATGCGAACAAGCTCCAGATCAAGCACGCCGTGGAGAAACTCTTCGGCAAGACTGTGACGGACGTGAACACCTGCAACTACGCTGGCAAGAAACGCCGCGAACGCCGCGCCGACGCGGGCCGCACCGCCCACTGGAAGAAAGCCATCGTAACCCTGAAAGCCGGGGAGAAGATCGAACTGGCGTAAGCAGCACCGAGAATACTGATTATGGCACTCAAAACTTTCCGTCCCCTTACCCCGGCAGCCCGCTTCAAGGCGATGCCCGCGTTCGAGGAGATCACCAAGTCCAAGCCCGAGAAGAGCTTGCTTGTCACTTTGAAGAAAACCGGCGGCCGCAACAACCGCGGACGCATGACCTCGCGCCACATCGGCGGCGGTCACAAGCAAAAATATCGCATCATCGACTTCAAGCGCTCCAAGCGTGACGTCGCCGCCGAGGTGATCGGGATCGAATACGATCCGAACCGCACGGCCCGCATCGCGTTGATCCAATACGCAGACGGCGTCAAGAGCTACATCCTGGCTCCCGCTGGTTTGACGGTGGGCATGAAGGTCATTGCCGGCGAAAACGTCGCTCCCGAAGTGGGCAACGCGCTGCCTTTGAAGAGCATCCCGCTCGGCTCCGACATCCACAACGTGGAACTGATGCCCGGCAAGGGCGGCCAGATCGCCCGCAGCGCTGGGCAGGTAGCCGTGTTGAGCAACCGCGAAGCCGGTTACGCTCTGGTGAAGATGCCCTCCGGCGAGATCCGCAAGATTCACGAAGAGGCTTACGCCACGATCGGTCAGGTCGGCAATGTCGATCACATGAACGTTTCGTCGGGCAAAGCCGGGCGCACCCGCTGGTTGGGTCGCCGTTCACATGTCCGCGGTATGGTCATGAACCCGGTCGATCACCCGATGGGTGGCGGGCAGGGTAAATCCAAGGGCGGTGGCGGACGCCATCACCCGATGAGCCCGTGGGGCCAGCTTGCGAAGGGCTTCAAGACCCGTCGCAAACACAAGGAAAGCAACAATTTTATCGTTCAACGCCGTAACGCCAAGAAGTAGTATATGGGAAGATCACTAAAAAAAGGGCCGTTCGTTGAGCTTCATCTGCTCGAAAAAATCGACAAGATGGCAGCCGTCGGAGTCAAGAAGCCGATCAAAACCTGGTCGCGCCGCTCGATGATCACGCCGGATTTTGTTGGGCACACGTTCCTTGTGCATAACGGGAAAATTTTTAACTCGGTGTTTGTGACGGAGAATATGGTGGGTCACAAACTTGGCGAATTTTCGCCGACGCGCGTGTTTAAGAAACACGGGGCGCACACCGCGAAGGTGACGAAGTAATTTATGCTGCGTCCTGCTTTAACGGCAGGCGTGGTGATCCTGGCGCTCACAAGTGGGTGGGCTGCCACGGGGGGTGGTTCTTTCTCAGATTCAGACATAGAAGTTTCGGAAGCGAAAGTGACGCTTCAGACGGTGGTCGCCGAGAACGAGGTTCTCAAGCGGCAACTGGCCGAAGCGCAGGGAGCGATCCAATCGCTCACTGACAGTCTCGCCGTATCCAACAGCGAGGCGGAAGTTTTCCGGAGGGAGGCGGCAGAGCTCAAGCTGCGCATGACGGCGCTCGGAGTCGATGGACTCAGCGGCGACAAAAGCAAACTCGAGCAGCGACTCCTTAAAGCGGTCCGCGATCTCCAACTCGTCCAAAGCGAGAAGGACAAGCTGGCCGACGAATTGGTGCAACTCAGCGAGGCGGTTTTACGCTACACAAAAGGAGCGACGACCGGGGATGCCGAGGCGCGGATGGCGTTGGAAGCGCGGTTGCGCAGTGTGGCGGAAGCGCTCGGAATCCCGGGGAACGGGGCCGAGAGCAAAGCGTCCGCACCGGCAGGCAGCCTGACCGACGGGATGGTGGTAAGCATCAAAGAGGAACTTTCCCTGGTGGTGGCCAACATTGGCAGCCGACAGGGGGTGCGCGTGGGAATGCCGTTCAAGGTCGTGCGGGAGGATCATTTGATCGGAACCGTGCGGGTGGTGGACGTGCGGGAGAAAATTTGCGGGGCCGTGATTCAAAGTCTGGATTCAGAGAAGAATAAAATAAAAGTGGGTGACCGCCTAATGGTGGATGCCCGGTGAAAATTTAACTAACATGCAGATCCTATCGACAACCAAATATGCGCGAATCTCGGCCTTCAAAGCCCGGGAAGTGGCGCGTGAAATTCAGGGCTTGCCCGTCGCGGCGGCGCTTGACCTCGTTGCGTTCAGCCCGAAAAAGGCTGCGGCCCTGATCGCCAAGACGCTCAAGAGCGCGATCGCCAACGCAGAGAACAACAACAACCTGCGCGCGGAAAGCCTTGTCGTCAAAGAAGCAAGGATCGGCGAAGGCCCCACGGCCAAACGCTTCCAACCGAAGGCGCGCGGCAGCGCCGGCCCCATCCTCAAGCGCTCTTCGCACATCCGCATTGTGCTGACGGACGAGGTGGAAGTGGCCCAGCGCGAAGTCCGCAAAAAGACCGCCCCAAAAGCGGCAACCAAGTCAACCAAGGCCGCCAAGGCCGCCAAATAATTATGGGACAGAAAGTTAATCCAATCGGCTATCGCCTCGCGGTCAATCGCGACTGGCGTTCGCGCTGGTATGCCTCACCGAAGGATTTCCCCGATTTCCTCCACGCGGACCTCAAAATCCGTGGATACGTCAAGAAGAAGCTGGCTCAGGCCGCCGTCGCGAAAGTCGTGATCGAGCGCGCATGGAACAGCCTTCGGGTGACGATCCACACGGCCCGCCCCGGCATCGTGATCGGACGCAAAGGCTCCGAGATCGAGAAGATGACCGAAGAGATCGGCACCATGTCCAATGGCAAGCAAGTGAAGATCGACATCCAGGAGATCAAGACTCCGGAACTCGACGCCCAGTTGGTGAGCGAGAACATCGCCCTCCAGATCGAACGCCGCATTTCCTTCCGCCGCGCCATGAAGAAAGCCGTCCAGACGACGATGGACTTCGGAGCGATGGGAATCAAAGTGCGCTGCGCCGGTCGTTTGGGCGGAGCGGAAATTTCCCGCGCCGAACGTTACCACGAGGGCAAAGTGCCCCTCCACACCTTGCGCACCCCGATCGACTACGGCTTCTCGGAAGCCAACACCGTTTACGGAAAAATCGGCGTGAAAGTCTGGCTGTGCAAACCCGAAGCCGCCCCGGTGGAAGCCGCCCAGCCTGCAAAAAGCGCTTAACCCCCGATAACCTGAATTTTTAGAGGAGACACCTTATGCCATTGATGCCAAAACGCGTGAAGTACCGGAAGACGCAGCGGGGAAGCCGCTCCGGTGTGGCTTCGCGCAATGTGACCATCGATTTCGGAGCCTACGCGTTGCAGACCCTGGAACGCGCCTGGATCACCAACACCCAGATCGAAGCCGCCCGTGTCGCGCTGACCCGCAACATGAAACGCAAAGGCAAGCTCTGGATCCGGATTTTCCCGGACAAATCCGTCACCGCCCGCCCGCCGGAAACCCGAATGGGTAAAGGCAAAGGCCAGCCGGAATATTGGGTGGCCGTGGTTCGTCCCGGCAACATCCTCTTCGAGTTGGACGGTGTATCCGAAACCGTGGCCCGCGAGTCCCTGCGTCTCGCTGCGACCAAACTTCCCATCCGCACCAAATTCCTGTCCCGTCACCGCGCAGTCGCCGCAGCCGCCTAAGCCCTGGTATGAAAATCAAAGAAATCAAAGAACTGAGCGTGGACGAGCTCCAAGCCCGCAAACGGGAGATCAACAAGGAGGGATTCAACCTCCGGCTCCAACAGCAGACCGGCCAGCTTGAAAAGCCGAGCCAGATCCGTTCCATCCGCCGCGAAATCGCCCGGATCGAGACGGTTCTCTCCCAGCGCAGCGGTCAAACAGCCTAAGCACCTCTCCAAATGACTGAGAATCCAACCGCAGCAACCGAAACCGCCCGCAATTTGCGCAAGACCCGCGTGGGTCAGGTGGTTTCCAGCAAAATGAACAAGACCGCCGTCGTCGAGACGGTGACGCGCGTTCCGCACGCCAAGTTCGGCAAAATCATCAAGCAGGTGAAGAAATTCCATGCGCACGATGAGGAGAACAAGGCGCAGGTGGGCGACACGGTCCGCATCATGGAGACGCGCCCCATCAGCAAATTAAAATGCTGGAGGATTGTTGAAATCCTCAAACATTAGTGTAATCTCGCTACCCTTTTCGCAATATGCTCCAGATCCGAACCAGAATTGACGTCGCCGACAACACAGGCGCCCGCATGGCCAAGATGATTGGCGTCATCGGCAAGCCGACGAAAGTCGCGCGCGTTGGCGACATCATCACGGCGCACATCCGCGAAGCCTCTCCCGGCGGCACGGTGAAAAAAGGCGACGTGGTGAGGGCGGTTATCGTTCGCACCCGGCAGGCTGTTCGTCGTGAAGACGGCTCCTATCTCCGCTTCGACAACAACGCGATGGTCATCATCGACAAAGACTTGAATCCGCGCGGAACGCGCATCTTCGGCCCGGTCGCTCGCGAACTGCGCGAACGCAACTTCATGAAGATCGTCTCCCTCGCTCCCGAAGTATTATGATCCAAAAATTTCACGTTAAGAAGGGCGACCAGGTGCAAGTGATTTCCGGCAACCACAAGGGTGCCGTTGGGAAAATCCTCCAGGTTCTCCCAAAAAAGAGCCAAGTGCTGATTGAAGGCGTGCGCTTGATTAAAAAGCACACCCGTAAATCCCAGGAACAACCCCAGGGAGCGATCATCGAACGCGAGGGGCCCATCCAGGTTTCCAACGTGAAGATCGTCGAGGCGCCCAAGGCCGAGAAGGCGAAAAAAGCGAAGTCCAAGAAAGGGAAGGCGGCGTAACCGCCCTGTATAGCATATGGCAGTAGAATTTTACACAGAATACAAGGAACGGGTCGTTCCGGCGCTCAAAGAAAAATTGGGCTACAAGAACCTGCATCAAGTGCCGCACGTCCAAAAGGTCGTCGTGAACACTTGCGTGGGATCCAGCTCCGACGTGAAGCAGGCGCTCGAAGACGCGAAGGCCGAACTGGCCCTCATCACCGGCCAGAAGCCGTCTGAGACCCGCGCCAAGAAAAGCATTTCCAACTTTAAGCTGCGCGACAAGCAGGCGATCGGCGCGAAGGTGACTCTGCGCGGAGCCCGCATGTATGAGTTTTTGGAACGTCTGATCAAGACGGCCCTTCCGCGTATCCGCGACTTTCGCGGCATCTCGCCGAAGGCATTTGACGGTCAGGGCAACTACACACTGGGCGTAACCGACCAGAGTATTTTCCCTGAAGTGGAACTCGACAAAATCAAAAGAAACGTCGGGTTTGATATTACAATCGTAACCAGCGCCACCACGAATGCGGAGGCCAAGGCATTGCTGGTTGAACTGGGAGTCCCGTTCACCGACAAGGCGAAGAAGCCCGCCGCCGCGAAAGCGAGCGCCTAAACTATTATGAGCAATTTGTCCGATCCCATCGCCGACTTTCTCACCCGCCTGCGCAACAGCGCCCTGGCGAAGAAAGCCGAAACCAACGCTCCCTATTCGAAAATCAAGGTCGAGATCGCCCGTCTCCTCAAGCAGGAAGGCTATATCGCCGGTTACGAAGTGGATACCACCGGGGCCTTCCCTGAGATTCGCGTGGTGAATAAATACGTCAACCGCACCTCGGCCATCACCGGGCTCAAGCGGGTGAGCAAACCCGGTCTTCGCCGCTACGTCGGTTCCCAGGAAATTCCCCGGGTGCTCGGCGGACTCGGGATTTCCATCCTCTCCACGCCTCGCGGGGTCATCACCGGACGTGAAGCCAAGAAACAGAATGTCGGCGGCGAATTGCTCGCCTACGTTTGGTAATCCTATAAATTTGTATGTCGCGAATTGGAAAAAAAGTTATCGATCTGCCCGCAGCGGTGAAGGTCGCCGTCTCGCCTGAGGGCGGGGTTAAAGTCGAGGGCCCCAAAGGCAAGCTCGAATGGACGCTTCCCAAGCAGATCAAAGCGCGGATTGAAAATTCTACCGTTGTCGTGGAGCGCGAGAGCGAGCTGCGCAACGTGCGCGCCTTGCACGGGCTTTCCCGCGCGTTGGTCGCCAACATGGTGACGGGCGTCTCCACGGGATTCGTTAAGGATCTCGAAATTCACGGGGTCGGTTTCAAGGCGGCGGTGCAGGGCAAGGCTCTGAACCTCAGCCTCGGATTCTCCCACCCGGTGCTCTTCCCGATTCCCGAAGGAATCAAGGTGACAGTCACCGAGAACACCAAAATCAAGATCGAAGGGGTCGACAAAAAAGTCGTCGGCCAGGTCGCGGCAGATATCCGCGCGTATTACCCGCCGGAGCCTTACAAAGGCAAGGGTGTGCGTTACGCTGGCGAACATCTCATCCGCAAGGAAGGCAAAACCGTTCAATAATTTATGGCTTCTCTGGAAAAAATTAAAATGCGCCATGTCCGGCTCCGGAAACGGATCGTCGGAACGGTTGAGCGCCCCCGGTTGGCAGTTCATTTCTCGGGCAAGAATATCTATGCCCAGGTGATCGATGACGTCACGGGCCGCACGCTTGCGGCTGCTGCGACGACCGAAAAAGGCCTTGAAGGCGACAAGTCGCTGCGCGCCAATTGCGCGACGGCGGTGACGATCGGCAAATTGGTGGCCGAGCGCAGCAAAAGCGCCAACGTCAGCAAAGTCGTATTTGATCGCGGTGGTTTCCAATACCACGGCAAAGTAAAAGCGCTGGCCGATGCCGCGCGCGAAGCCGGACTAGATTTCTAATTATGGCACCTCCTAATCAACGTAAAGGCGATCGCCGCGACCGGAACAGAGATTCCAACGAACCGAAGTCGGATCTCACGGAAAAAGTCGTATTCATCAACCGATGCGCCAAGGTCGTCAAAGGCGGCCGTCGCTTTAGCTTTAGCGCCTTGATCGTCACGGGCAACAAAGCGGGCAAGGTCGGCTACGGGTTTGGCAAAGCCAACGAAGTCTCCGAAGCGATCCGCAAAGCCTCCGATGCCGCCAAGAAAGATCTCGGCGCAGTGGCGGTTTTCAACAACACCATTCCTCACGAAGCGATCGGCGAATTCGGCGGCGGACGCGTCCTGCTGCGTCCGGCATCGCCCGGAACCGGCGTGATCGCGGGCGGCGGCGTCCGTGCGGTCATCGAAGCAGCCGGAATTAAGGACGTGCTTGCCAAGTCCCTCGGTTCCAGCAATCACGCGAACGTCGTCAAGGCGACCATCGCCGCGCTCAAGTCCCTGCGGTTGCGCGAAGAAATTTACAAAATCCGCGGCTTCTCCAAGAAGGAAGTTGCCGTTACTGAAGCTTAAGCCATGAATCTTGAAACATTGAAGCCTCGTCCGGGGTCCAAGCACCGCGTCAAGCGGCTGGGCTGCGGCGAAAGTTCCGGGCACGGCAAAACCTCCGGCAAAGGTCACAAAGGCCAGAAGGCCCGTTCGGGCGGTTCCATCCGTCTCGGGTTCGAAGGCGGTCAGATGCCTCTCATTCGGCGTTTGCCCAAGCGCGGATTTAACAACGCGGAATTCAAGACGGTTTGGGCGACGGTGAATGTCGGCCAACTCAATGCTTTTGAAGATGGCGCGACCGTCAACGAAGCGGCGCTTTTGGAGAAGAAACTCATTCGCGGCATCTATGACGGCGTCAAGGTTCTCGCGAACGGGGAACTGACGAAGAAACTCGTGGTCGCTGTGGACAAACTCAGCGCCGCAGCCGTGGAAAAAATTCAAAAAGCAGGCGGCAGCGTGGAAGCTGTTGCGGCTAAGTAAGCGGGAGCGCTCGCTTGCATGATCTCCGCCTTCACCAACACATTTAAGATTCCGGAACTCCGGAATCGGGTGCTTTTCACATTGTTGCTTCTGGTGGTGGTCCGCCTCGGTGCGGCGATCACCTGTCCCGGGGTCGATGCCTCCGTGCTTCACGAGTGGTTTAACCACGAGGCCAAGCAGTCGGCGGGCGGCAGCAGTTTCGCGGCGCTCTTTAATCTGTTCAGCGGCGGAGCGATGGAGAATTGCGCGATCTTTTCGTTGGGCGTCATGCCTTACATCAGCGCGTCGATCATGCTGCAGTTGCTGACGGCGGTCATCCCGCAGTTGGCAAAGCTCGCCAAGGAAGACGGCGGGCGGCAGAAGATCATGCAATACACCCGCTACGCGACCATCGCCCTTTGCCTGGGCCAGGGGTACGCGCTGGCAATGACTTTCCAAAACCCGGGCTCCAACCCGTTCCTGCCCGGCATTTCAGATACCATTGCCCGGCTCGGACGCCATTTGGTGGTCAATGAAGGGTTCTCATTCATTTTCCCCGCAGTCATCGCACTGACCGCAGGAACGATGCTCCTGATGTGGATCGGCGACCAGATCACCGAACGCGGAATCGGCAACGGGATGTCGCTGATCATTACGATCGGCATCGTGGCGCGCCTGCCCGCAGGGTTGATCCAAGTGTGGCGCACCTTTATCCCCACCGAAGGCCACAACGTGCAGCCGATGACGCTCGTGGCAATGATCGCCTTTTTCGTGTTCGTCGTGGCGGCAGTCATCTGCGTCACCCAGGCGCAGCGCAAGATCGCCGTGCAATACGCCAAGCGCGTCGTGGGCCGTAAGCAGACCGGCGGCGGCACCCAATATATGCCTTTGAAAGTGAACTACGCGGGTGTGATGCCGATCATCTTCGGTCAGGCGCTCCTGATGTTCCCTTCGCAGATCGTCCAAATCCCGTTCCTCAAACAGTATGATTGGGTGCAGCGGATTGCGGCGAGTCTCGTGGACGGCCCGGTGCATTACACCGTTTACGCAGCGATGATTTTCTTCTTCAGCTACTTCTGGGTGGCGACGCAGTTCCAGCCCCAGCAGATCGCCGAGGATCTCAAGAAATACGGCGGCTATATCCCTGGCGTTCGCCCGGGCAAGCCGACAGCGGATTACCTCGACTTTGCCATGACCCGCCTCACGTTTGCTGGCGCGGTGTTCCTGACGATCATCGCAATTTTGCCGCAGATGCTCACCCGCTCCCTCGGGGTTCCCTATATGGCGGCCTCGTTCTTCGGCGGCACAAGCTTGCTCATCATGGTGGGCGTCGTGCTTGACACGATGCGCCAGATCGAAACGCACCTCATCCAGCGCCATTACGACGGATTCCTGCGCAAGGGCCGCCTGCGCGGTCGCTTCGAGCGCACCCCCTCCGGCCTCGGTGAGGCTGTGCAGCAAGGTGCGCTGGTTTGGCCGTTTGTCGCTGTCGCTGCTCTGGTTCTCATCGCCGTGGTGCTCTTCCTGGCTCGCGGGTATCACTAGTGAAAACGCGGATCGTTTTGTTGGGCCCGCCGGCTTCCGGCAAGGGGATGCAAGCGGAGTTCCTCAAAAATCGGTACGGGATCGCCTCCGTTTCACCCGGCGCAATGTTGCGCGAAGAGATGCGCCTGGGGACTCCCCTGGGTGTCGAAGCTGACCGCATGACCCGCGATGGGTCGATGGTTCCCGACGCGATGGTGATCCAGCTCGTCGGCAACTGGTTGAGCACGCATCACGACGGATTCGTTTTTGACGGATTCCCGCGCACCGTCGGCCAAGCGGATGCCCTGGAGCAGATGCTCGCGGAATGGCGCGCCCCGCTGGACGCCGTTTTATTTTTTGAAATCACAACGGAAACCGCTTTTGAGCGCGTCCTCAACCGCCTCACATGCAGCCGATGCGGACGCAGTTTCGCGACAGGGCTGCATCTCGCAGCCGGGCAAACCCGCTGTCCCGAGTGTGGCGGCGCGTTGATTCGCCGTAGCGACGACACGCCCGAGGCGCTTGAGCACCGGATCGCGGAATACAGCGAGAAAACCAAGCCGCTTGTGGAATATTACAAAAAGCGCGGTTTGCTTTGGAATGTGAAGGCGGCGGGAACCCCCGCCGAAGTATCCGCCGAAATCACCGCGCTATTGGAGGAGGCGTCATGATGCCGTTATTGCGCTCATTCGCGAATTTCGTGAGAGAGCCGCCAGCGGGCACGCGCGTGACCGTCACCCAATCATGTGGCACCCAACCCCGTGCAACGAAATCCGGCGCAACGAAACCCGGCGCAATGAAATCCGGTGCAATGAAATCCGGTGCAATGAAACCCGAAGGGTTTCCAGAAAATAGCCGGGGGTTGAGCGCAGCGACACCCCCGGTATTGGATCTTTCCCCGGCCTCACCCCGATGGGGTGGCAGACGGGCGAGCGCGCGCTTACCACTCTGCCACCCCTCCGGGGTGAGGCGCTTTTTTGCGAGTACCGGGGGTATCGCTGCGCTCAACCCCCGGCTAATGTCTTCAAACCCTCCGGGTTTGCGCTCCGGGTTTTTGCTCTTATGATTCCCATTAAAACCGCCAAGGAAATTGACAAAATGCGGATCGCCGGCCAGGCGACCGCAGAGGTGCTGCAACGTACGGCGGCATTGGTCCGCCCCGGAATCACCACCAAGGAAGTGGATGAGGCGGCGGCACAATTTATGTTGGAGGCGGGTTGCCGGAGCGCCTTTCTCGGGTACCGCGGTTTTTCCGGCAATATTTGCATTTCTGTAAACGAAGAGGTGGTGCACGGAATTGGCGGTCCGCGCAAAATTCAATATGGCGACATCGTCAAGCTCGACATCGGCGTCATCAAAGGCGGCTGGGTGGGCGACACCGCGACGACCGTGCCGGTGGGGCTTGTGGACCCGGCCGTGCAGAAGCTGCTGCAAGTGACCGAGGAATCGCTGCGGGCGGCGATCCGCTTCGCGGTGGAAGGCGGGCGGCTGGGGGACATTGGAGCGGCGGTGGAAGAACACGTCGCGGCATATGGATTCACCGTGGTGCGGGAATTTGTCGGGCACGGTGTCGGGCGCAAACTGCACGAAGAGCCGCAAGTGCCGAATTTTGGCAAACCGCGCACCGGTCCACGGCTCAAGGCGGGAATGACATTGGCCATCGAGCCGATGGTCAACATGGGGGTCTGCGGCGTGCGTATTTTGGAAGATGGCTGGACAGTTGTGACCGCAGACGGTAAGCCTTCCTCGCATTTCGAACACACCGTATTGATAACCCACGGAGAACCTGAGATTCTCACATGGAGCGAAAAGATGTCATCGAAGTAGAAGGCAAGATCGTTGAGCTGCTTCCGAATAACCTATTTCGGGTGGAACTGCCCAACGGTCACCGAATTTTGGCGCATATTTCAGGAAAAATGAGATTGCACTTCATTCGGATCTTGCCAGGCGACAAAGTTCTGCTAGAAATGTCCCCTTACGACCTGTCCAAGGGGCGAATAACCTTTCGGCAAAAGTAATGAAAATTTGAAAGTCGCTCTCGGGAGACTTGGTTTTCCCGGGGCGCTTTTTTGTCCCCAAATTCGCCCCTCAAAAGGCCCTAAAATTTAGCAACAACACAGCCAGAATATGAAAGTGAGAGCATCGGTAAAAAGAATGTGCGAGGCTTGCAAGATCGTCAAACGCAAGAACGTCGTCCGCGTACTCTGCAAGAACGCCCGGCACAAGCAGCGCCAAGGTTAATTTTTTAGAAAAAACAGCATATGCCACGACTACTCGGAGTTGAAATTCCCGGCGACAAACGCATCGAAGCCTCGCTGCCCTACATTTACGGCATCGGGCCGTCCTGGGCCAAAAAAATCCTCGAACAAGCCAACATCAACGGCAACGTTCGGGCGAAAGATCTTTCGGTTGAGCAGATCAACCAGATTATCCAGGCCATCGGCGCCAACAACCTCGTGATTGAAGGCGATCTGCGCCGCGAAATCCAGGGCAACCTCAAGCGCCTCCAGGCCATCAACAGCTATCGCGGTATCCGCCATCGCCGGGGTCTCCCCGTGCGTGGCCAGCGCACCGGCACCAACGCCCGCACCCGCAAGGGGCCGCGCAAGACCGTCGGCGTGCAGCGCGCGAAGGACAAAAAATAAGATTTTAATTTAGACACTATGGCAGAAGAACAAAATGCACCCGTGACACCTGTCACCCCGGAATCAACTCCCGAGGCGACTGCTCCGGTGGCTCCCGAAGCGGCAACCCCGGCGGCAACGCCGGCAGTAGAAGGGGCCGCGAAAAAGAAGGCGCCGAAGGCGTCCAAGAAAACAGCAGCAGCCGCAGCAGCGGCCGCCGCTCCCGAAGTCAAGAAAGAGGAGAACTTCTCTCTTGATCCCAACGTGATCGAGCCGGTCAAGATCATCAAAGCCAAAGGCGCCAAGAACGTGCACACCGGCATCGCGCACGTCCAGGCGAGTTTCAACAACACCATCGTCAGCATCACCGACCTCAACGGCGCGGTGATCGGCTGGTCGAGCGCAGGCAAGGCCGGCTTCCGCGGTTCCCGCAAGAGCACCGCCTATGCCGCCCAGATGGTGGCCCAGGACGCCTGTCGCCAGGCGATGGGACATGGACTCAAAGAAGTCGAAGTGCGGGTCAAAGGGCCGGGGGCTGGACGCGAGTCCGCCGTTCGCGCCATGCAAGCCATCGGCCTCGACATCACCGTGATCCGGGACGTGACGCCGGTTCCTCACAACGGCTGCCGTCCGCCGAAACAACGCCGCGTCTGATCTGAAAGTATTATTTTATGGCTCGTTATACTGGTCCTAAATCCAAAATCAGCCGCCGCTTTGGCGTCGCAATCTTCGGCCCATCCAAGGCGATGGAACGCAAGAACTACGGCCCCGGCATGCACGGTCCCAAGGGATCGCGCCGCAAACAATCCGAATACGCGCTGGCGCTCGCCGAGAAGCAGAAACTCCGTTATCAATACGGCGTTCTCGAACGGCAGTTCCGCCGCTATTTCCAGACCGCGTTGACCCGTCGTGGCGTCACCGGCGAAATCCTCCTCCAGCTTCTGGAGACTCGTCTGGACAATGTTGTTTACCGGCTCGGCTTCGCGAACTCCCGTTCGGCGGCCCGTCAGTTTGTCTCCCACGGTCACATCACCGTGAATGGCAAAAAGGTGGATATTTCCTCTTACAACGTCCGGCCCGGCGACAAAGTCGCCGTCAAGGACAAGCCGGCTTCCCGCAGCCTTGCGGCCCGGTTCCTCGAACTCACCCAAATCGCCCCGATCCCTGATTGGCTCGTGGCCGATAAGGAGAACTTCGCGGGCACCGTGGAGCGCATCCCAACCCGGGACGAGATCGCGCCGATCGTCAACGAACAGTTGATCGTCGAGCTCTACTCGCGCTAAGCGGATTCAACATTCAATCGCAAAGGCCGGGGGGAAACCCTCGGCCTTTGTGCTTTATGAAACCAGCGGTTTTCACTTTAAATCCGGGACAACCAAAGAGAGGCCTTCCGCCGTTTTGTATGCGCTTGGGGCGCGCCGGGGGAGGGCAGGCGCTAATAGTAGAAATGCGCATTATTGCGTATTGTATAAGCGGATAAAAATACGTAGATTTGCCACCATCTACTCATTCTTACATAGTCTCATTAGAAATTGGGTTCCTACTGAATCATCTTCTGGATGAATTTTATCTATGCCTTTGCCTAGCGCCACAACTCTCCGCCTCCGGCTGATCCTGCTGGTTGTGCTGGGTGCACTCCTGTTCTCGGGAGTGACGGTGTTTCGCGCCGTGATGGACCGCAATCACAAGGTGCAGGAACTCCAGAACGAGACGGCGCGCATGGCCAAGGGCTCGGCGGAAAACGTCAGCCATGTTCTGGAAAGCGCACAGCGATTACTTCTCTCGCTGGCCTCCAATGAAAGCGTGAGCAAAATGGACGGACCCGCCGCGAGCGCGCTCTTTGCGGCCAAGCTCAAGGAATCCAACGCGTATATGAACCTCGGCATGGTGCAGCCGGATGGCTTGATCCTCGCCAGCGCATTGCCAAAGGAAGGTTCGGTGTATATCGCCGACCGCACCTACACCAGCCGACTGCAAAAAAAACGGGACTTCTCCGTAAGCGAGTATTTGACGGAGGAAATCACCGGCAAACCGACGCTCAAGCTCGGGTATCCTCTCCCGGGCCAACCCAACTTGATCCCTCCCGGCGTCGTCTATGCCTCGCTTGATCTGAGTGTCCTGCACGATGCCATAGCGACCGCGAAACTCCCGGCCAACGCCCTCGTTCTCGTGACCGACCGCCAGGGCATCTATGTGGCGCGCCATCCCGATGTGGATCAGTGGGTGGGCACAAAATCCCGTTCCTGGGAATTGATGGAAGCGCGCGGAGAGGAGCGGACCGGCTTCATTGAAAGCACGGGCGCGGACCTGATTCCCCGGACTTATTATTACACACCGGTGCCCGGCAGCGATGGGAGCCTGTTTGTGGCGGTGGGCGTCTCGAACGCGGGGATTCTCGCCGAATGCAAGACCGCGCTGCTGCAGAAGCTTTATGGGATCGGCTTCATCACCGCGCTGGCGCTGGTGGCCGCGTGGTATTTGGGTAAATTTTACGCAGTCATACTGAAGCGCATGCGCCAGGAGAAGGAGCCCACGCGGAAAATGCCGAAAGAGTCCGGGAACGCCGTCGTCGAGCCCTATCCCATCGCACAAGAGCTTCCGCCTCAATCGGAGCCTGCGCCACAAAAAATTGAAGAGGTTGCCGAACTCCAGGCCGAAGAACTCCCAGCAGAGCCGTTGCCGCTGGGGGCTGCCCCCGGGGTCGTGCCGACCATTGTCGAGGAGGTTCCAAGCGTTCCAAAGGGCGTCGAGGAATTGCCGCAACCCCCCGCTCCCGTGCAACAAATTGCGCAGAGCAGCGCCCCGGCCGAGTTGCCCGCCGCTCCGCTGGAAATTCCGCATATCTCGGAGCCCACTCGACGCGTCTCGCCGGCGGATTTGATTCCTGCCGAAACCACCATCCCTAACGGCGCGCAGCAACTTCACAAAGCGCCGTCGATTCCGGCGGACAATTTGATTCCCGCACCTGTTGCGACTATCCTTTCTCAACCCATCCCCAGCATCAACCTCAACGCCAGCCCCAATATGAATTCTTCCCCTCACAATGAACACGACGGTGCGCCCGAACTCCAGCATTTGGCGCAAAGCTTCGAGTCGATGTCCACAGTATTACGCGAGCATAACGAGCGGCTGGAGCGGGCTGTGCGGGAGCAGACCGCTGCGGTGACTGCCGTTGACCAGGCGTGGGAACAAGAAGTCACCCGCCACCGCCAGGCGGAACTTGCGCTCAAGGCCCGGAGAATCGAGCAGGAACAAGTCATCCGGCAGCTTCAGGAAGCTCTCGACCAAGTGAAATCCATCACCGGGCTTTTGCCTCATTCCGGTGAGAGCAGAAAAATTCACGATGAGAAAGGGCGTTGGAACCAGCAGACGGAAAACCATTTCAGCGCTCCCAACGGTGCGCAGCATTCCAACGGGTTTCCTGCGGAACCCACCAGGAGGCCTGCGCCCGATTTGAAGATTGATCGGCCCCCGCTGCCTGCAAAACTCAACGGGTTTGATGCCGGACCCCTTTATTTTGCGGACTTGAAAATCGAAGTGCCTCCGACCCCGAACAAGCCGCTTTAGACCAGTTTCGGTTTCATTTGTCGCATTCCTTTAGCCCCGAAGGGGCTGAGTAAACCAGCCCAGGGCAGCGCCCTGGGTATGCGTGTGAGAGAGCCGTGCCCTGCAAGGGCACTGGGAAACGCTCGCGCTCAATGCGCTCCCCCTTACCAGCGCCCTTGCAGGGCGCAACCGGTTGTTGCGCGGCACCCAGGGCGACGCTCCGCTCTGCTGGGCTGGTTTCCCTTGCGCTTTCAGCGCACAATCCATGCGACAACGTCAAACGAAAATGCTCTAGACGAATCGCACCGGCAGGGTGGATCGAAATCAACGCGAAAAACACTATAGGATTGCCGGTTTTGCGGAGTCGGGCATACTCAACGTTGCATGAAATTTATCGAGACGCTTTTCTCGAAGCTGCAACGCCATCCGAAACGCATTGTTTTTCCGGAGGGAACCGAGCCGCGCGTGCTCCACGCCGCCGCGGAAATGGTGAAGCTGAAAATCGGGGCCCCCATCCTGCTCGGCAATGTCGCGGAGATTGAGCGGATCGCGCTGGCCGAGGGGATCAGCCTTGCGCGGATCGGGTTGATTGATCCCGCCAACGCCAGCGATCTGCCGATGTTCTGCCAATGGCTGACGCGGCTCCAACGGTACCGCAACCTCGGTCCCGGCGAGGCGGAAGGGTTTCTCACCAACCCGAACTACTTCGCCGCGATGATGATCCAGCACGGGCAGGCCGACGGATTGGTCGGTGGCGTGAGCGGCTTTGCCGGTTCGCTTTTGCGCCCGCTCTTTCAGCTCGTCAAGCCGCTGCCGGACGTCTCGTTTATTTCCAGTTGCATGGTGATGGCGCTCAAGGAGCCGCAATTCGGCGAAAACGGCGTGCTGTTCTTCGCGGATTGCGCCGTCATCCCGGAACCGACCGTGCCGCAACTCGCCCAGATCGGCGTCCAGGCGGGCAAGCTTTGCGCCCAGCTTACAGGAGTCCGGCCGCGCGTGGCCTTCCTGAGCTTCTCTTCGAAGGGCAGTTCCAAACATGCTTCGGCGGAGAAAATGAGCGCGGCGACGGCCCAGGCCCGCAGGGCTGCGGAGAGCGCCGAGATGGACATGGAGATCGACGGCGAATTGCAGGCCGACACGGCGCTGCTGCCTCATCTCGCCAAAGTCAAAGCCCCCAGCAGCCTCGTGGCGGGCCAGGCGAACGTTTTGATTTTCCCCGATCTCAACAGCGGCAACATCGCCGCCAAACTGGTCGAGCATCTGGCGGGCGCCGATGTTTACGGGCAGATCCTACTCGGCCTTTCCAAACCGTGCGCCGACCTTTCGCGCGGCGCCACCGTCGAGACCATTGTGGGAGCCGCGGCCATCGTGGGCCTGCAAGCCATTGCCTACCGCAGCCTTTACCCGGCGGACGGGACGGGCGATCAGCCGGAAATTTGAGCGCACAACCGTGAACACGATTACGCCACGGCTCTTCATCGCCGCCACGCAGCAAAATGATGGCAAAACAACCTCCGCCCTCGGGTTGTTTTCCGTGCTCAAAAAACGGGTGGGACGCATTGGATTCATCAAGCCGGTGGGCCAGCGTTTTGAAGAAGTGGACGGCAAACGCATTGATGAAGACACGGTGCTGATCGACCGGACCTTCGGGGTGCAGACGCCGATTGAGGACATGAGTCCCATCGCGATCGAGCCGGATTTCACCCGCCGCTACATCGATAACGCCAACAACGACTCTCTTGTGCGGCGGCTGCAACATTCCTTTGACCGCGCCTGTTGGGAAAAAGAGTTCTGCATCATTGAAGGCTCGGGGCACGCGGGGGTCGGCTCCGTGTTTGACCTTTCCAATGCAAGGGTGGCCAAGCTGCTCGGCAGCAAGGCGCTGCTTGTTACCAAGGGAGGCATCGGCAAGCCCATCGACGAAGTCGCCCTCAACAAGGCGCTCTTTGACAAGGAGGGCGTCGAACTGGTTGGGGTGATCATCAATAAAATCCACCCGGATAAATATGATTTCGTAAAAGACTTTTGCCAGCGCGGCCTTGCCCGGCTGGGAATCGAGTTGCTGGGGGCCATGCCCGATGAGCCCATCCTCTCCAATCCCACGCTCAACGAAGTCTGCAAGCAGGTGCGCGGGCGCTTCGTCAATTCCCGCTCCGAAGCCCATCGCAAGGTGGAGCGCAGCATCATCGGCGCGATGAATTCGAGCCATGTCATGGAGGAATTCACGCCGGGCACGCTGGTCGTCACCCCTGGCGACCGCGAGGACATCATCCTGGCCGCCCTCTCCACGGTGGCCCTTATGGAGCCCAAAGCCAAAGGGCTCACCGGCCTGGTCCTTTCCGGCGACATGCTGCCGCACCCGACCGTGCTTAACCTGATCGCGCAGTCCGCTCTGCCGGTGATCGCCAGCCCGATGGGCACCTACGCGGTGGCCAACGCCATTTACACGATGACCATCAAAACATTGCCGGGGGATTTCGAAAAAATCCACCGCATCCAGGAGATGGTGGAAGAATACGTCAACGTGGATCGGCTGATTGAAAAAATCGGGCTGCCGGAAAAAGTCTGATACCATTTTTTCAAAATAAACGGACTACCTTTGGCGCTTTTTTTTCAGCGCCGAAGGCGCGGCCCCATACCAGCCTTGGGCAACGCCCAAGGATTTCCAGAAAACAA
>CAIYQA010000326.1 GCA_903928175.1 uncultured Spartobacteria bacterium
CGGGGCGGGATGACTTCAATATTGCCTATCTGTGCTGTCGTCTCCTCCCGTTCATGCGGCTCCACATAGCCGATGACGACATCGACGCCGAGCTTTTTGAGCCGGTTCCCCTCAAGCAGCATCGAGTAAGTCTTGCCCACGCCTGGACATGGGCCGAGATATATTTTCAGCTTGCCGAGCTGTTGCTGGCGGATGATTTCTAGAAAATCATCCGCTGTGGGGCGTTCTGGGGTATCAGCTACGGACATAGGCCAGATTATTTCGTGGCAAGATTATCAAGAGCGAGATTAAGCTTCAACACATTCACCCCGGCTTCACCGAATATTCCGAGTGACGGGCCGTCCGTCGCTTTATCTACCGCGGCCTTTACTGCGTCGATACTTAAACCGCGCACCTTGGACACGCGCGCTACTTGCAGTTGCGCGTTCTGAACGCTGATGTGCGGGTCGAGTCCGCTGGCGGAGGAGGTCACAGCGTCAGCAGGGACGAGCGCGTCAGCGGGCAGGTTGTTTTCTGTGCGATATTGCGCTACGGCGGCTTTCACTGCGTCTATGAGCTTCTGTGAAGTTGGCCCCAGGTTCGTTCCGCTGGAGTTGCTTGCGTCATAGCCAGAACCAGCGGCTGAGGGGCGCGGGTGAAAATACTTTGCACTGGTGAAGTTCTGTCCCAGCCACTCGGATCCGACGATCCGGCGGTCGTTACTCTCGATTAGGCTTCCGTTGGCCTGATGGGGAAAGAGCAACTGGCCTATTCCGTAAATGACGACCGGATAAATGCCGCAGAGAATCACTGCAAGCACAAGGGTAGCCATTACGGCTCTTAGTGTTTCTTTAAAGATGGTTTTCATAGGATTTTGAAATATTGGATTAAGCGAGGTGAAGTAGGGCGATGAGCATGTCGATGGCCTTGATTCCGATGAACGGCACGATCACTCCACCAACGCCGTAGATGAGTAGGTTGCGCTGAAGGATTGCCGCCGCGCCCAGCGGACGGAACTTCACACCCTTTAGTGCAAGGGGAATGAGCAGGATGATGATGATCGCGTTAAAGATCACCGCGCTGAGGATGGCGCTTGTTGGCGAAGCAAGGTTCATAATGTTGAGCGGCGCGATTTGAGGGAATGTGCCGAGCAGCATCGCGGGAATGATGGCGAAATACTTCGCCACGTCGTTGGCGATGCTGAAGGTCGTCAAGGCTCCACGCGTGATGAGAAGCTGTTTCCCTATCTCAACGACCTCAATGAGCTTGGTCGGGTTGGAGTCGAGATCGACCATGTTCCCGGCTTCCTTTGCGGCCTGCGTTCCCGTGTTCATGGCCACGCCCACGTCGGCTTGCGCCAGGGCGGGTGCGTCATTGGTGCCATCGCCGGTCATCGCGACCAAGTGGCCCGCTTCCTGTTCCTTGCGGATGAGCGCGAGCTTGTCTTCCGGTGTGGCCTCCGCGAGGAAGTCATCCACGCCTGCTTCTGCGGCAATGGCCGCCGCCGTCTTCCAGTTGTCGCCGGTGATCATCACGGTGCGGATTCCCATTGCGCGGAACCGAGCGAACCGTTCAGCGAGACCGCCTTTCACAATGTCTTTGAGGTAGATGACGCCAAGAGCCTTTTCCTTCGTGGCGACGATCAGCGGCGTGCCGCCAGCCTTAGAAATCCTTTCGACGCTTTCTTCCACGTCCTTTGGCAAATCGCGGCCAAGGCAATTTCGGTCGAGGTATTTGCGGATGGCATCCTGGGATCCCTTCCGGTAACTAACCCCGTCAATATCCACGCCGCTCATGCGCGTCTGCGCCGTGAATGGAACAAAGACTGCATGGGGCATTTCATGCAACTCGACGCCGCGCAGCCCGAACTTCTGCTTGGCAAACACGACGATGCTCCGGCCTTCCGGGGTTTCGTCGGCGAGCGAAGAAAGCTGCGCCGCTTCCGCCAATTCCTTTACCGTGACGCCCGCAGCCGGAATGAACTCGGCAGCCTGGCGGTTTCCCAAGGTGATGGTGCCGGTTTTATCAAGTAATAAGACATCCACGTCACCTGCGGCTTCCACGGCCCGCCCGCTCATGGCGAGCACGTTCTTTTGCACCAGCCGGTCGATGCCCGCAATGCCGATGGCGCTGAGCAGTCCGCCGATGGTCGTCGGAATCAGACACACCAGCAGCGCGACAAGAACGGTGATCGAGAAATCCACGCTCGAATAGACCCCGTAAGCTTTGAGCGAGATAAGCACGATGAGGAAGATGATCGTGAGTGCCGAGAGCAGGATCGTGAGAGCGATCTCGTTGGGCGTCTTCTGCCGCTTCGCGCCTTCCACCAGACCGATCATGCGATCCAGGAAAGTCTCACCGGGGTTGGAGGTGATCCGGATTTTGACCTCATCCGAAAGCACTCTCGTGCCGCCGGTGACGGCGCTCCGGTCTCCGCCGGATTCGCGCACGACGGGAGCGGACTCGCCGGTGATGGCCGATTCATCCACCGTCGCGGCTCCTTCGATGATTTCGCCGTCTCCGGGAATCAGCTCGCCCGCCTTGACGATGACGATGTCGCCCTTGCGCAGTGCTTCGGAGGTCACCTGCTCCGTCGCCCCCCCCTTAATGCGGTTAGCGAAGGTTTGCGTACGGGCTTTGCGTAGCGTATCCGCCTGCGCCTTGCCCCGGCCCTCGGCCATCGCTTCCGCGAAGTTCGCGAAGAGCACGGTGAACCAGAGCCAGAGGGTGATTTGCAACAGGAAGCCAAAGGGAGCCCCCTGATTTCCGGAGAACAACAGAACGCTCGTAATCACCGCGCCGACTTCGGTGACAAACATCACCGGGTTTTTCAGCATCGTGATCGGATTGAGCTTTTTGAAAGACTCGCTGATCGCCGGAACAATGATCGCCGGATCGAAAATGGAATGAGTTTTTGTGGCCATATAAGAAGATTATAGATGAGTGAGATGATTGATAATGTGCTCTCTCTTTAGAATAGTTTACCGGCGTGCATGAGGAAGTGCTCGACGATGGGGCCTAGCGCAAGCGCCGGGAAGAAGGTCAGCGCGCCGACGATGAGGATAGTGCCGACCAAGAGAAGCGTGAAGAGCGGACCGTGAGCTGGGAAGGTGCCCGCGCTTTCGGGAACCCGTTTCTTGCGAGCCAGCGAACCGGCGAGTGCCAAGATGGGCACGATCATCGCGAAGCGGCCAAAGAGCGTCGCAAAGCCGAGCGTGGTATTATACCATGGGGTGTTGGTGCCGATGCCCGCGAAGGCGCTTCCGTTGTTGCCGGTGCAAGAGCTGTAAGCATAGAGGATTTCAGTAAAGCCGTGCGGCCCGTTGTTGTTCGTGCCATCGGTCAGTTGATGCGTGACCGGATCTGGTAGGCCCCATTTGCTCATACACGCCCAAGCGGAGAAGCCGAGGATCGAGAAGGCCAGCACCAGGATGACGAGTGAAGCCATCTTGATGTCGTAGGGCTCGATCTTTTTCCCGAGAAACTCCGGCGTGCGCCCCACCATCAGACCGGCGATGAAGACGGCGATGATGATGAATATCAGTATGCCATACAAACCAGCTCCCACGCCGCCGAAGATGATTTCACCCAACTCGATATTGAGCAATGGGACGAGGCCACCCAGCGGAGTGAACGAGTCGTGCATCGCGTTGACCGCGCCGCATGAGGCATCCGTCGTGATGGTGGCGAAAAGGGCGGAATTAAAAATGCCGAATCGGACTTCCTTTCCTTCCATGTTGCCGCCAGCGGGATCGACGCCGAACTGAGTCAGGATCGGGTTGCCCGCCGCTTCATAGTGCCAGCAGACGAGCACGCCGCCCAGGAAGATCACGAACATCGCCGCCCAGACCGCCCAGCCGTGACCCTGGTTCTTCACCATCCGGCCAAGGTAGTAGGTTAACCCGCTCGGGATTGCAAAGATGGCGAGCATCTGGAGGAAGTTGGAGAGCGGCGTCGGGTTCTCGTAAGGATGCGCCGCGTTGGCGTTCGTGTAGCCGCCGCCATTGGTGCCGAGCATCTTGATGGCTATCTGTGAAGCCATCGGGCCTTGCACAATCGTCTGTGTGTCGATCGTTTTGTCCACCATCACCGGTTTTCCGTCCGGTCCATTTACCGCGTTACCGGCGTCATCGACCTTCGCAACCTGGATGGTATACGGATCGGCGAGTGAGGCGGTGTCATACGGTTTAAAGTTTTGGATCATTCCCTGAGAGATCAAGAAAATCGCAAACACGAGGCAGATCGGCAGGAGCAGGTAGTAAGTGCTGCGTACTAGATCGACCCAGAAATTTCCAATGGTCTTTGCTGTGTGCCGCGCGATGCCGCGCACCAATGCCGCAGCGATGCCAATGCCGACTGCCGCCGAGACGAAGTTATGCAGCGCCAGCGCCACCATCTGGGAAAGGTAGGACATGGTGGATTCCCCGCCGTAGCTCTGCCAGTTGGTATTGGTCGTAAAGCTTGCAGCGGTGTTGAAGGCCAGGTGCTCGATGATCACCCCCATCTTTTGGGGATTGAGCGGGAGCACGGCCTGCAACCGCAGAATGACGTAAGTGAAAAGCATCGACACCAGACTGAAGAGCAGCATTGCAGTAGCGTATTGCTTCCAGTCGTGTTCCTTTTTCGGATCGACGCCCGTGAGTTTGTAAGTCAGCTTTTCCAGCGGCTTAATGACGGGATCCAGGAAGGTTTTTCCGTTCGCGTCGAGCACTTGGATCAGGAAGAGGCCAAGCGGCTTTGTGATGGCCAGCAGGATGCTGGTGAAGAGGATGAGTTGAATCCAACCAGAGATGTTCATGGGTCAGTTTGAGTTAGAATTTTTCCGGACGAATAATCGTCGCGAGGAGATAGACGATGAGGCCGAGTGCAATGATGCCGACAATGATGTTTTCCATAAGGATGTGCGGGTGGAAGTTAGACTTTTTCGCAGGCTTTCATGAATAGCAGCATGAGGGCGAAGAAGCCGACGGAGGCTAGTATGTATTGGATGTCAGGCATAAGAGGATGTTGATTGGTTATTGTAGTAGGTAGGCAGTGGTGTTTGTTGTCATCACACTAGAATGAAAGGATCACGCTGACCGCGGCGGTGAACATGCCGCGATCACTGGAGTCGTTAAATGGGGTTGTATTATTCAGCGAACGGTCGTAGCGAAGCTCGGGACGGATCACCAGATCGGTGAATGGTTTTGGCACCGGAACTTTGATGCCCGCGCCGATGGTGATTGCGCCGTAAGTGGTGCTGCCGCCGGAAACGGTGTCTGGATTAGTAATCGGGGCTCCTTCCAAGGCGAGCATCGGGTCGTGATTTCCGGCGAATTGCACCACGTAAAAACCTTGGGCGTCCCGCCAAACTTCGCCACGAATGCCCGCAGTGAGCCAATCGTTAATGGCATAGGTGAAATACTGTGCAGCGCCAAATCCGGTCGCGTTGGCCGCATCATCGTAAACGTAATTCAGGTCGGTGATCGTGGTCAGTTTATCGGTGATCTTCCAGGTCGCGGTGATGTCGTTGAGATACCGCAGATTCACGTTATCATGCGGAGTTTCCGGGCCGATGTGCGTGCTGGCGAGAAGAGTGAATTTCCCCTCGTTGAAGTTCAGCCCAAAACCGCCTTCAAACGCGACGGAGGAATTGTTGTCATCAATGCTCGTGTTGACCCCTCGGGTAAGCGCGCCCATGATGTCGAGCCATTTGGTGGCGTGAATGGTAGCGAGCATCCCTGTATCGTTGAGCGGGGTGCCAAAGTTGAAGATGTAGCTGTGCGAATAGAAGACGTTGGTTCGCGGATCGATCGTCTCAGCCCCTTCGAGCGTTACAAATTTGCCGAGCTTCACATCCACTCCTCCTTCGGTCAAAACCGGCAGGTGCAAATTGAGATAGGCTTCCGGCAAGTCTGGCTGCACGATATTGCTTTGCATCGTATTGCTGAACATGCCAAGCGAATGGATGAACCGCGCATCGCTGCCAAAGAGCGCCTGCACCTTGAATCCCCAGTCGAAACCAGTCGCTTTAGGGTCAAGCGTGCGCTCACCGGTCAGGACAAACTGATTGAGCATCGGTTCGTTCGAACGATCGTCAAAGAGGCGGCCAAAATTCTCATGGCTTGCGGGACCGGCTGGGTTGGCGGTGATGCCGCTTTGAAGCCATCCGTAAATTTTGAAGCGCGATTCCGGGGCGCTCTGATTATCCTCGCTTCCGGCCTGTGCCATCTGGAGTGAGCCCGCATACATGAGGGAGATGCCGACAAGAAGGGCGGGTGCGGAAAATTTATTTGTCATAGATTTTTGAGGTTTTTTTTGCGAATGATCATTTTCGGAGTTACCTAACTCCCCAAGTTAAAGGGTTCGTTGCTGGAGCCGAAATTAAAGAGTTCAAAGATGCGGCGCATGTTTTGCTGGGCGGGCTCGTAGTTCTTGTCGATGCTGATCGCATGGCCGTAATATTTCTTGGCCTTTTCGTATTCCTCGCGCATCTCCATGAATACACCGGTGAGATTTAACGCTTCTGGAGATTTTGGGTTGATTTCAAGCGCGCGGATAAGGTGCTCCCTGACTGCGGCAAAGTCCCGTAGATTTATGTGCCGCTTGGCCGAGAAAAGATGGGTGTAAAAGTCGTCGCGTTCCGGCGTGGGGGGCGCGTGGCGGACGATCACGTCGTTGGTAATGCGGCGCAGCATCTCTGGGGTGAGCGGTTTTTGCAGGAAGTCAATCGCTCCGAGTTTCATGGCCCGCACCGCATGAGGCACATCACCGTATGCGGTGATGATGACCGTGGGCGTATCCAGATGCTCTGCGCGCATTTTGGCAAGGAGATCAAGGCCGTCCATCTCCGGCATGCGCATGTCGAGAATGGCAAGATCGAAGCGTCTGGCAGCGAGCGCCTCCAGCGCCTCGTCCGCCCCATTGGCCTCGCACACGTCGAACCCTTCGGTTTCGAGGGTAATCCGATAGCCCAGCCGCACGTTCGGCTCGTCGTCCACGATCAGGATGCGCTTTTTCATGAAACTGATTTGGTTGCCACAGGTAGGTCGAAATAGAATTCGCTCCCGGTTCCTGGCGTGCTGTTGACCCCGACGCTACCGCCATGGCTTGCCACGATCTCTTTCGCAATGGCGAGTCCAAGTCCGGCACCGCTGCTATCCGATCCCGGAATGCGGAAGAACCGGTCGAATATCCTGGCCTGATGTTCCGGTGCAATCCCCGGGCCTTGATCGATTACCGAAAAGCGCACGCTGCCGTTGTGCTGTTTGACCTGGAGGAGTATTTCCTCACCCGGCTTGGTGTATCTGATCGCGTTCGAGACGAAGTTGGTGAAAACATGGTCGATCTGATGGGCGTCGGCTGCGACATTCGAAAGCTCAGGTGCGATGGTTACGACGAGCCGCGAGCCACGCGCTTCGACGAAATCCCTCAGGTCTTTGGCGGAGCTATCGACCAATGCATGCGGGCTCATGACCGTGGGAGGTAAGCCGGTTTCTCCAGATTCGAGTTTTGTCAGATCCAGTAGATCATTGATCATACGCAGGAGACGTTCGGAGTCCTCCCTCGCAGCCAGGAGCAGTTCAGTCTGCTTCGGATTCAGCGAGCCAATGCGCTCTTCAAGGAGCAAATGCAGCCCCATTCGCACGCTCGTCAGCGGCGTTTTGAGTTCATGACTTACGGTTGAAACCAACTTGGTTTTCACCTCGTCGAGAAGGCGAAACCGCGTGACATCCTGAAGAATGACCGCCGCTCCAAAAAGATGGCCCGATTCATCACGCATGCCAATAATGCGGGGCAAAAAGAATGTCTCCTTATCATCCACGCGCAGGTAAACGGCTTTTTCAAAGCTAGTGGGCAGGTAATCCTGGCCCCCTTTGAGAACGCGTCCGACCTCTGCCTGCATCGCGCCTGGAAGGGTGCCCTGGATATCCAGTTTGGAAAAGAGCTTGGCTGCCGCCGGGTTGGTAAAATTGATCTCTCCATCGGCTGAGAGAGCTATGATTGGGTCGGGAAAAGCAGAAAGCGTGATCTCCGTCATCTGGCGCGCTTGGAGAATCTGGTCGGTGGTTACCTGCCGGTAGGCGCGCTGCTTCGACGCCAATTTATTGAAGGCATCGGCAAGCTGTCCCAGTTCGTCGCGGGACTCGATTGGCACAATCTGGTCGAGTTTGCCTTCGCCAAGTTCTTTGGCGACCGCCGTAACTGCTTGGATCGGAGAGAGAATGGAATGTTGAAGCCGATAGGCAAAATAGCTTGCAGCTGCCAGTCCAACCAGTATCGCGAAAATCATGTATCGCGTGGATTGCTGGCTAAGCGCACGCGCGTTGCGATCCGCCTCAATCATATTATTCTGGTTAATGCGGATGATTTCCTGCGCGGTATCCTTGATCTCCGTGAAGGTTGGCAACATTTCGCCAAAATACAATTGCCGCCGATCTTCGAGGGCTTTCGTCTGCCAGAATACTTCCGCGCGCGTCACATACTTCGAGTGCAGTTGCTTTTCTTTTTCGGCCAGTTCCCCTTCTCCAGGAAGTGTGATGTTGCGCAACTCTGTAGCCAGACTTTCGCGGAAAGTCGGTTCGTTTTGCTCATACATCTTGCGCCCCCGTTCCTCCTCACCCACCAGCGAGAAAAAGAGCGCGGAGTCCATCCGTTCGGCGGATTCTTTCATCTGCTGACCGGCGACGACGCTCCGAAAATTCTCCCGTAGAATGACGTCTACGCTGTTGCCAAGCTTGGCAAAGAGAAGGACGGCGTAAACGCCGGTCACGACGAGCAGAACGAACAGCGGCGCGAGGCCAATGAAAATGCGTTGTTTCATGCCAAATCATCTCTCCCTGCCGCGAGGCTTCGACCAATGGGCCGTTGAGTGGAGTTGCAACCAACTTCGATAACGAGCGTGCAGTTGAGCGCGTTTTTCACTCGGCCAACGATACGGCTCCAACCATGGCGTCTCTTTGACGTTGGCGGAATATGGAGTCGGACTTTCATGGCGTCTCCTTTAGCGATTACCGTGCCAAGCACTTTAATAGAAATGCAACATACTCATAAAGAGCTGCTTAGACAAACAATGCCCCGTTTTTTAATCCACGTTATCGTGCAAAACGCACGATCCCTGCCGTAGCTGGATTGCAAATTGCACGATCTACTTCTCCAAAAAGCGGGCTTTTATTCCGAAATCTACCGAAGGAACTTCAGAGCTTCTTCCGCTTCCGGTAGAGCGTCGCCGGGTCGATCCTAAGAATTTCTGCCGCTTCGTCAAGAGTCCGCGTCCCGGCAAGCACTCGGCGGATGTGTTCCGCCTCAATCTCTTCGAGCGTAGATTTCCCGCCGAGGCGGATGTCGCAGGTGGGCGCAAGCGTGTCGGCCAAATCCTCGGGTTCAATAAATTCACCTCGGCTCAGAATCACCGCCCGCTCAATGACATTACGCATCTCACGAAGATTACCCGGCCAGGGATAATGGAGCATCGCGTCAATCGCGGTGGGCGAGAACCCAAGGATTTTCTTGCCAGCATGCGCGGCGAGAAATGCGAGGTGGCTTTGCGCCAGCTTCTCGATGTCGTTCGCACGCTCCCGCAAGGCCGGCAAGCGCAATGAAATGACATTGAGTCGGTAGAACAAATCCTCGCGAAACCTGCCAGAGGGAACTGCTTGTGTAAGGTCACGATTGGTTGCGGAAATCACCCGCACATTCGCGCGCCGCGGTTTCGTCTCGCCGACCCGCTCGTATTCCCGCTCCTGCAACAGCCGCAGCAGCTTCGCTTGAATCTCCATCGGCAGTTCCCCTATTTCATCGAGAAATAGGGTTCCCCCGTCCGCTGCGGCCACCTTGCCTAGTGTATCCGCATGTGCGCCGGTAAAGGCCCCTTTCACGTGGCCGAAAAGTTCGCTTTCCAATAGTTCGCGGGAAAGGCTGGGGCAACTGACCGTGACAAAAGCACGGGGGCTACGCCGACTACGCTGGTGAATCGCCCGCGCAAGGACACTCTTGCCCGTGCCGCTTTCCCCAAGAAGCAGCACGGTCGCGTCACTATCTGCAGCCCGGAACGCGACATCCAGAACCTTTTGCATTGTCGGCGATGCAGAGGTGAGATCGGTCTCTGGCGCTTCCGCACCCAGCCTCGATTCCAATTCAGCCACCCGGCGTTCCAACTTCCGGGTCTTTTCGATCCGCGCCAGCACCTGCCGCACCTGTTCGGGAGTGCAGGGCTTTGGCAAATAATCAAATGCGCCGCGCCGCATCGCCTCCACGGCTGTCTCCACGGACGCATACGCCGTGACCATGACCACGGCGGCTTGGGGAGACAACCGCAGGATTTCCTCCAGCACATCCAGTCCGTTTTCCTGGCTGAGCTTGAGATCCAGAAGCACGGCATCAAAAGGCGCAGCTTTCAACTCCGCCAACGCCGTCGCACTGCTCGAAGCCGTGCTGACATCATGACTCTCCGCCTCCAGCGCAAGAGTCATGGAGAGGCGGATATTCTTCTCGTCATCAACGATTAGGATGCGCATTGGCCCACACCTTATACGAAAGAGAGCGAATCCGGCGAGAAGGTTATTCAAGAGAGCCTCATACCAATGGGCGTCATATTTTTTATATGCGGCACGCAAGGCTCACGCAGGAAGTAGTTTTCGGGTGGCTACCTGATGTTGAGTTTCATCCGGAACGGGTCGGCTATTAACGTGCGGATGCAGGATGTTCAGTCGATGGTTCAATAGCGAGACGATTTCTGCGACTAAAGGTGACTCATTAGCTGTCAGCGTTTCCGAAAAAATTCCGTGATTTGGATGGAATCGCAGGCAGATGGCATGCAAATTCGGGGCAGGCAGAGTGGTCGTGCTTATGGTGCGAGGTGCAAAAAACTGATCGGGTTCCCTGAATCTGGTTCCGGATTGAGAGGGAGGTTTCAACCTGAAAGGATAGGAACTGCTATGAAACAGAAGAGACAGGCGACGCAGGAAATTAAACAGATCTTGCGGGAAGCCGATGGGTAACTGAACCCGTCATCTTACACCAATGGTAAGTAGTGACCATCTATTTCGTGTACACTACATTAGCGTGGTGGCGGTGCTGCGGTTTTTCGGGAAAATTTGATGCGAAAAGGTTTCCAGAAAACCCGATACCGTTAAGGATAATGGCTATACCTTAACGATTGAGCTTGCGTCGTTAAGTTTCTTGCGCCATGCTCATGGGCATGAAACGAGGGCTTCAAGGCCAATATGTTACGATCTCCACGGTCGGGGAGAAGGCTCAAGCTTTTGTGCCCAATCCGCTCCCCCCCACGCCGCCCGTGGAATGGTCCTCGGAGCTTCAGTCCCAATTCGCTGCCGCGCACGCCGCGCTGGGGCGATTGGATGGGATCGCCTCGATTTTGCCGGAAACTTCCGTCTTTCTCTACAGCTATGTGCGCAAGGAGGCGGTGCTTTCCTCCCAAATTGAGGGCACGCAGTCGTCCCTTTCTGATCTTCTCCTTTTTGAGAACGAGGGGGCTCCCGGTGTTCCCATTGACGACGTGCAGGAGGTGTCCAATTACGTCCTGGCACTCGAACACGGAATGAAGCGATTGCGGGAGGGTTTTCCTATTTCCCTGCGCCTGATCCGCGAGTTGCATGAGATCCTGCTTTCAAAAGGGAGGGGCAGCCGAAAGAACCCGGGTGAATTCCGTTTGAGCCAGAACTGGATCGGCGGGACCCGCCCGGGGAACGCACGGTTCGTGCCGCCGCCCCCGCAGGAAGTCATGCCATGCCTCGACCGAATGGAGAAATTCCTTCATGACCAACCGGCGAAGACTTCGCCTCTTCTAAAAGCCGCCTTGGCGCATGTTCAATTCGAGACGATCCATCCGTTTCTGGATGGCAACGGGCGTGTTGGACGGCTTCTTATCACACTGTTGCTTTGCGCGGAGGGAACGCTGCGCCAGCCGCTGCTCTATTTGAGCCTTTTTTTCAAACAGCA
>CAIYQA010000327.1 GCA_903928175.1 uncultured Spartobacteria bacterium
ACCATCGCCGGCACGCCGACCTGGCGGGCGAGCAGGATGTGCTCACGGGTCTGGGGCATCGGGCCGTCCGCAGCGCTGACGACGAGGATCGCGCCGTCCATCTGGGCCGCGCCGGTGATCATGTTCTTGACGTAGTCCGCGTGTCCGGGGCAGTCAACGTGCGCATAGTGGCGCTTCTCGCTCTCGTATTCAACGTGGGCGGTGTTGATGGTGATGCCGCGCTCTTTTTCTTCGGGCGCCGCGTCGATTTCATCATACTTCTTCGCCTGGGCTTTGCCCGTCTTGGCGAGAATGGTGGTGATGGCGGCCGTCAGACTGGTCTTGCCATGGTCAACGTGACCGATCGTACCGATGTTCACATGCGGTTTGTCGCGCTTGAATGCTTCCTTAGCCATTTTAAGGTCTCCTCGTTCTCTTTGTTTGGGTTGGTTTTATGGTTAAAATTTTCGTTCGATCCGGCTCACCTTGCCGATTGCCTGCGCGTCGGTATGGAGCCCATGACCGGGTTTGAACCGGTGACCTCGTCCTTACCAAGGACGTGCTCTGCCAACTGAGCTACATGGGCTTTTTCCCTGCGCGGAGCATTGGTGCTTCGCTGGGTTGGCTTTCGCCCGCCCAACGCAGTGCCGTCTCCTTGACCTTACAAGCTTTGGGGGCGAAAAACCCCTGAACCGAACCGGCCTTTCGGCAAGCACGATTTAGGGTTGATTCACTCTTTGGCTCGTAAAAGCGAGTGGGGAAAGTAGCAAATGCGCGGGGCCTGTCAAAAGGTTTTATTGGGATTTTTCATCCAAATCCCAACGCTGAAATCAGCTTTTTCGGAAAAAGGCTGGGAAAACGTCCGTTGTATCCGAATATTTTAGCCCGCCACCAACGCCACCAAGTCTTTGAGCAGCAGGGTCAGCTTGAAAGGGTCGGAGGGGAACGGTTCAAAGTGGTATCGCTCGTAGAAACGCTTGGCGTTGTCGTCCTTCGCTTGAACAACAATGGCTCGTAACCCTGCGATGTCCGCCGCTTGGAGCGTGCGCAAGCAGGCGTCCCGCAGCAGAGCTTTTCCCAAACCTGCCCTTTGGAAATTGCGAGCCACCGCAAGGCGCGCCAGAATCATCACGGGAACCGGATGCCTGGCCAACCCTTTTTTGGTGCGAACTGAAGCGTCTTCGTACTCCACCGAACCATAGGCAAGCGTATAATACCCGGCGACCTCTCCGGAATCGGTCAGTGTGACATAAGTCCTCGCGCTCTGGCTTTGCTGGCTTTGAAAAGCAAAGCGTTGAAGAAACCTGTTCAGCGCCTCGTTCCCGCAGTTGAAATCGGCAACGGGATCGTTTTTTTGGAGGGGGCGTGGTTCGAGGAATGCCACGGGGTTACCTTTTCACGAAAATACTCGGTTCCCTCAAGAGTTTTCGGAGTTCCGGCAGTTCTTTCGGCGGTTCATCCAATTGCGCACAGAACCGCTCCCAGTCTTTTTTGGGAAGCTGGATGCGCCTGTTTTCCAAAACGATCTTTTCAGCCTCCGGATAGATGCGATCCATGATGAACTGGGTGACGTTCACCCCGAGCAGTTCGGCGGCCCGGCTGACGACACTTTTTTTGTATGGATCGATACGAAGGTCGATCCGTGTGGATGCAACTGCTGTGGTCATAAAAGAAAACTAGACCAAAATACACACATTGTCCACACGTTTTTGCTTTTCTGCGATCCTTCAAGCTCGTCGTCATTTTACGCTTTTTTCCTGCTTTCTTCACTCCAAAGAAAATTTTCCTCGCCAGCGCGCGCCAACCCGCCTAAAAGGCTCTCCCCTTTCGATGAGCCCACAGATTCTCAGAATCGGCCTGCCCTCGGGCAGCCTGCAGGAACCCACCCTGGCGTTGTTCGCCAAGGCCGGATTTAATATCACCGTACCCCGGCGTTCTTACAAGCCCGCCATTGACGATCCCGAGATCGAAGTCTGCCTGCTGCGCGCCCAAGAGATCAGCCGCTACGTCGAACACGGCTACCTCGATCTCGGCCTCACCGGGCGGGATTGGGTGGTCGAGAACGATTCGGACGTGGAAACGCTCTGCGAAATGACTTTTTCCAAGGTGAGCAACGCCCCCACCCGCTGGGTTTTGGTGGTGCCGGAAGCCTCCCCCATCCGTTCCGTCAAGGATTTGCAAGGCAAAAGCATCGCCACCGAAGCCGTCGGCATGACACGCCGCTTTTTGGAAAAACACGGCGTCCAGGCCGAAGTCGAATTTTCCTGGGGAGCCACCGAGGTCAAGGTGCCCGACCTGGTGGACGCCATTGTCGATGTCACCGAGACCGGCTCCTCCCTGCGGGCCAACAAACTGCGCATCGTCGAGACGCTCATGGAGAGCTCGCCCCAAGTGATCGCCAACAAGGCGGCCTGGGCGGACGCCTGGAAGCGCGCCAAAATGGAAACCCTGGTGCTCCTGCTCCAGGGCGCCCACAACGCGCGGGACAAGGTCGGCCTCAAGATGAATATCGAAGAAAAGGCATTGCAGAATTTGCTCGATGCCCTACCCTCGCTCCGCAATCCGACCATCTCGCACCTTGCGCAGGGCGGTTGGGTTGCCGTCGAGACCATCATCGATGAAAAAATTGTTCGGGAAATAATTCCCCAACTCAAGGCGCTCGGCGCCGAAGGGATCATTGAGTATCCCCTAAACAAAGTCGTTTACTAAAAAAACAGCCAAGTAGAAGAGCAGTCACGTATGGGTTCCTTAAAGAAAAGACGCAAAGCCAAAATCGCCAAACACAAACGCCGCAAGCGGATGAAAGAAAACCGCCACAAGAAGCGTTTGCGTTACAAGAGCTAGCAGCTAACCTTGGAACCCATGAATCCGCCGAGAGCACTGTCCTTCGCAAGCCAGTCGCTCTCGCGGTTCTCATCGGTTTTTCTCTCGCTTGCGATCGGGACGGGCCTTTGGGCCGGTCCCCTTCGCTCTTCTGTCTGCGCGGCGCCCCAAAACCAGGGGCGCTTCGCAGCTTTCCAATCCACGCCGAAGACTCCTCCGGCGCACCGGGACGATTTGTCCTTGAGCAAGGAAGGCGGCCGCAAGGCCGAGGCTCTGGCGGCGTTCTCGGAAGGGCTTCTCGCAGAGGAGGAGGGCGATAAGGAACGGGCGTTTCAGGCGTATCGGCGCGCCCTCGCGCTCGACTCGGACAATACCGAGCTGACGGCCAAGGTCGCCTTTGAACTTGCCCAGCGCGGCGAAGTCGCCGAAGGGATCGACCTTCTCAAGGATGCCCAAAAAGAGTCCCCCAAGGACATGCTGCCGCCGTTGTGCCTCTCGCACATTTACGCGAAATTCCTGAAAAAACCGGCGCTGGCCATCAAAAACGCCGTCCTTGCCCTCGAACTCGATCCCGAGAGCATTGAACCGTACCTCACGCTCGTGGAGTTGTACAGCGACGGGGGGCAGCCCCAAAAAGCGGAAGCCATTCTGGATCGGGCCCTCAAGAGCGAAAGCACCGACGGCGATTTCTGGTGTCAACTTGGCGAACTCTGCGCCCGGCTCGACCTCAATTCCGAGGGGAGCGCCTCCCCGGAAAAAATCCAGCGCCTCAACGCCCTTTTCCAAAAAGCCCTCTCCCTCGATCCCGAGAACCTCGATAATATGGCCAAGGCGGCCGATTATTATTTCGAAACCAAGCAATACGAACCGGCCATCCCCCTCTTTCGCAAACTGATTGCCGCCGAAGAGGAGCCGGGCTCGGAGGACGCCCTCGCCTTGCGCGACAAACTGGCCCGGGCGTTGATGGATTCGGACCACCGCGACCAGGCCCTTGACGTGCTGCAAAAAATGGCGGCGGACGCTCCGCAGCGGGTCGAAACCCATGCCATGATCGGCGACATCCACCTCCTCGAAGGGCGCATCGAACCCGCCCTCGCGGCCTACCGCGAAGTGATCCGGCTCGATCCCTCGATGGCCCCTGCGCACCTGCGCATTGCCGACTTGGAGATGCGCCTCGGGCAAACCGAAAAAGCCATCGCTACCCTCACCGAAGCTCGCAAACAGTTCCCCGGCTCCGCGCTCATCACTTACTCGCTGGCGGCCACCCTCGCCCAAGCCGGGCGCTTCGCGGAATCGCTCGCGGCCTTTGAAGACACCTTGCGCGAAGCCCCCAACTCAAAACCGGCGCTCCCCAATGCTTCCTTTTATCTCGCCTACGGCATGGCGGCCGAACAATCCGGCGATCTCGAACGGGCCGCCGCGCTGCTCAAAAAAAGCATCGCACTCGCCCCCAACGATGCGGCCCAAGCCTGCAATTATCTGGGCTACATGTGGGTGGATCGCGGACTGCACCTGCCCGAAGCGGGCGCGCTCATCCAACGCGCGGTGCGCGAGGAGTCGAAGAACGGCGCTTACCTCGACAGCCTCGGGTGGTATTTCTACAAGATCGCCGATTACCCGCAGGCCATCGCCAACCTGCTCAAAGCGCTCGCGGTTCTGCCCAGACCGGACCCGGTGGTCTATGAACACCTGGGCGACGCGTATGCCGCAGCCGGAGAGACTGCCAAGGCGCTGGAGGCATGGAACAGAGCTCTCGCCTTGGACCCGGAAAACAAAGCGTTGCCGGGGAAAATCCAAAGCGCGCAGCAGAAGCCGCTGCCGGTGGCGAAGCCGTAAGGGGCCTCAGGCAAAGGCACAAAGAAATCTCACACAGAGACACAGAGACACAGAGACACAGAGACACAGAGACACAGAGATACAGAAACACCCGAAACCCCCGAACCACCCGAAACACCCGAGACACCCGAGACACCCGAGACACCCGAGACACCCGAGACACCCGAGACACCCGAGACACCCGAGACACCCGAGACACCCGAGACACCCGAGACACCCGAGACACCCGAGACA
>CAIYQA010000328.1 GCA_903928175.1 uncultured Spartobacteria bacterium
CGGCGACGTCGCCGCGAATGAAGACGCTGACGTTGCCCGAGCCGACTTTTTCCCAGCCGATCAGTTCAACGTTGGCCGCTTTGAGCATGGCGTCCGTTGCTTCGAACTGCGCCACGAGGCCTTTGGTTTCAATGGTTCCGAGTGCTTGTCCTGCCATAATAGGTTTTCGGTTAAAGTTGGGTTGGGGTTAGGCGGTGAAGAAGGCCAGGAGCTCCGTCGCAGGGCGGGCGATAACGTGGGAGGCCACGAGATTGCCTGCGCGAGTGGCGGCTTGTTTTCCGGCGTCCACAGCGGCTTTGACGCTGCCAACGTCGCCACGGACGACCGTGGTGACGAGACCGCCGCCGAGTTGGATGGATTTGACGAGTTCTACGTTGGCCGCTTTGACCATGGCGTCACTGGCTTCCACCAGGCCCACGTAGCCGCGAGTTTCAATTAGTCCGATTGCTTCGCTCATATTATTTTGCGTTTGGGTTGGATGTTACGAGATTTTTTGGGGTTACGATTTGAAAATTTCCACCTTGGAAGCGTGCTCCAAGTCGCAGGCGTTGGCTTCGTCGGTGTCGATGTGGACTTCGAGCTTAAAAGTAGGATCGACCCGCACCAGCAGATCATCAAAACGGGTGGTGCAATCCTTGGCGGTCACTTTGAGGGTGACGGTGTCCATGTGCTTGACGCCGTAATGCTTTGCGTCCTCCGGAGACATATGCACGTGCCGCCAAGCGCGGATGACGCCGTTTTTCATCTCCAGCATCCCTTTGGGCCCCATGATATAACAGCCAGGCGTGCCTTCAATGTTCCCCGAAGCGCGGATCGGAATATCAATGCCGAGCTGGACGGAATCGGTCAGCGACAACTCAACCTGCGTCAGGTTGCGGCAGGGGCCGAGAATGCGCAGATTGGGGATAATCCGCTTGCGTGGCCCAATCATCGTCACCGTCTGTTGAGAAGCGAACTGCCCCTCTTGGTAAAGCATCTTGTGCACCGTCAATTCCGCCCCTTTGCCGAAGAGCACTTCCAAATTCTCCGGGGAGATGTGCATGTGGCGAGCCGAACTGTTCACCAGCAAGACCGGAGTCGGTCCGGCGGGCGCTTTTCTCCCCATCTGCCGGTAAAGCGCCTCACGAACAAGCGCTTCGACGGTAGAACGGTTTTCAACGGGGAGTGCGGTGCTCATGGAGTTCAGGACAGGAAAAAGGGGTGCCGATTTATATGATTGACCTCAGTCATATCAGGAGCGGATGGAGCGTCAATAAAAAATTGGAAAAAATTTCCGCGCCTTATAGAAGCTCCACGGGAAATGCCTCAATTCCAGGACGTTCCCCCGCTTGGATCGGCTCCAGAGGACACGATTGCACCCCTCCGGGAGCATGCCAATACTGCTTTGAAGTTATTTCAATTCCCGATGCAATCAGCTTCTGCATAGGCACTTCCGTAAGCAGAACATCCACATCCCTCCACGGCAGCAAGATATCCGGGGCCTGCCGGTTGAGTTTACCTCCATCGAGACAGAAGATCGAACGCGTGCTCCGCTGGAGGGTCACTTTTTGTTGCGCAACGATCGCCTGCTGGGAATTCCAGATTCCCGCCTCGTCCATTCCCTCGGCGGAGAGAAAGGCCACGTCAAAGCGCCAAAATTGCAGACTGCGCACCGCCGCATCCCCAAGGAGGGTGGACTGCCGCGCAAGCAACTGCCCCGCCACAAGAAACACGTGGACCCCGGGAATGGCCGCAAGCATTTCGCCCACCGGAATGTTGCAGGTTACGACCGTCAGCGGGACCACCGGTTGGGCGCGAAACGCTTCGGCAATGGCATACATCGTGGTGCCGGAATCCAAAAAGACCGTCAAGCCCGGGGAAAGATAAGAGACCGCGGCGGCAGCAATCTGCCCTTTCGCCTTGCGCGATTTTCCCGTCCGCTCCAAAAAAGAAGGGAAGCGATTGTCGAATTCCGAAACTGCGCCTCCGTAGGTGCGCTTGATTTTTTTCTCCACCGCAAGAGCCGCAAGATCCCGGCGCGCAGTGGCCTCGGAAACATTCAGTCGGCGGCAAAGCTCGCTCACCGGCATGTATCCGTGCTGGGCAATCATTGCCGCGAGGCGCTCCCGGCGAGCGAGGACAATGTGAAGGGGGACTTTCAACGCCTCGTATTCTGCCACATTTATGAGCGAGGTCAATCACGCTGATAACCTCCGCACGCCGGAATCTCTTCCGTTGGAGTAAGACTTTAGAAATTTGCAATTCCCGTTTTGACAAAAAGCCAAAAAAACTCCTAATTAACAGGCTGCTCTCCACCCCAACTCTTTTTCTTATGGCCCCCAATCCCTTTCTCGGTGTTTTCTTCCACTGGCTCGGCGGCCTGGCTTCCGGCTCGTTTTATGTCCCCTACCGGCAGGTCCGCAAATGGTCGTGGGAAACCTACTGGCTCGTCGGTGGCTTTGTTTCCTGGATCGTCTGCCCCTGGTTTTTCGCCGGGTTGATGACCAAAGACCTGCTGGGCGTTCTGAGCCAGCAATCCATGACCACCCTCTGGTGGACGTATTTCTTCGGAGCGATGTGGGGCTTTGGCGGGCTCACCTTTGGGCTTACCATGCGTTACCTTGGAATGTCGCTCGGCATGGGCGTCGCGCTCGGATATTGCGCAGCCTTCGGCACGCTATTGCCCCCTTTTCTAAAAACCTTTGTCGGCACGATTCCCGTTCCTGAAACGCTTGCGCAAATCGCCGCGACCACCCCCGGCCAGATCACCCTGGCTGGCGTGGGAGTCTGCTTGCTCGGCATCGCCATTGCCGCCATGGCCGGTTTGACCAAGGAAAAAGAGATGCCCGAGGAAGAGAAAAAGAAATCCATTGCGGAATTCAACTTTAGCAAAGGCATTCTCGTGGCGACCTTCTCGGGGATCATGAGCGCCTGCTTCTCCTTCGCCCTCACCGCCGGCAAGCCGATCGGCGACGCCTCGGGGCTGGCCGGGACCACCGAAATCTGGACGGGCCTGCCCAAGCTCGTCGTGGTCCTGTTGGGGGGCTTTACGACCAATTTCATCTGGTGCGTCCTCCTTAATATCAAGAACCGCACCGGCTACCAATACCTCGCTGCAGAAGTCCGCCCCGAACACGCCCACCACGGCGGGGAAGGCGGAGGCGAACACGGCGGCGGAATCGCAACCATTGCCACATCCACTCACACGCAATTGCAGGTGCCCCGGCTGCGCAACTACCTCTTCTCCGCACTCGCCGGAGCCACTTGGTATTTCCAATTCTTCTTCTACACCATGGGCGAGACGCAGATGGGCAAATTCGGCTTTGCCAGTTGGACCCTCCACATGGCCAGCATCATCATTTTCAGCACGATGTGGGGCTGGATCTTCCATGAATGGAAAGGCTCCAGCAAAAAAGCCCACCGGCTCATCGCCTCAGGCATTCTGGCCCTTATCCTCTCCACCATCATCATTGGCGTCGGCACTTACCTGAAGGGCCTCGGCGCACACTAACTCTAACTATTCTTTTTTATGAGCACACCAGCCTATTCCCTCGCCCAAGAAGCCTACGCCGCCCTCGGCGTCGATACCGAAGCCACCCTCCAGAAACTGCAATCCATCCCGATCTCCCTCCACTGCTGGCAGGGCGACGACGTGGCCGGTTCGGAAAACCCGGACGCGACCCTCAGCGGCGGCATCCAGGCCACCGGCAATTACCCCGGCAAAGCCCGCACCAATGTCCAACTCCGGCAGGACCTCGACAAAGCCCTCTCGCTCATCCCCGGCAAACACCGCCTCAACCTCCACGCCTGCTACGCCGACCTCGAAGGCCAGAAAATCGAGCGCAACGCCTACACCACCGCCCAGTTTCAAGTCTGGATCGACTGGTGCAAAGAGCGCGGCCTCGGTCTCGACTTCAACCCCAGCTACTTCTCCCACCCGCTCTCCGAGGACGGTTTCACCCTCGCCCACAAAGACCCCAGCGTGCGCCAATTCTGGATCGAGCACGGCATCGCCTGCCGCAAAATCGCCGCCGACATGGGCAGGCAAACCGGCAAAACCTGCGTCACCAACTTCTGGATTCCCGACGGCTACAAAGACACGCCGGTGGATCGCAAAGCCCCCCGGGCCCGCCTGGAAGCCTCGCTCGACGCCATCTTCGCCCAACCGATTGACCCGGCCCTGAACCTCGATGCCGTGGAAAGCAAACTCTTCGGCATCGGCTCCGAATCCTACGTCGTCGGCTCCCACGAATTCTACATGGGCTACGCGGTGAAAAACCAAAAGCTCATCACCCTTGATGCCGGACACTTCCATCCCACCGAAAACCTCTCGGACAAAATCTCCTCGGTGCTCCAGTTCGTCCCCGAACTCCTCCTCCATGTCAGCCGGGGCGTCCGCTGGGACAGCGACCACGTCGTGCTCGTGGACGACGCCACGCGCGCCATCATGGAAGAACTCGTTCGCGGCGATTTCCTGGGCCGCACCCACATCGGGCTCGATTTCTTTGACGCCAGCATCAACCGCATCGCCGCATGGGTCATCGGCACCCGCAACGCCATCAAGTGCCTCTTGATCGCCTTGCTGGAACCGACCTCCAAGCTGCGCGATCTGGAAGCCTCGGGCGATTACACCTCTCGTCTGGCATTGCTCGAGGAAGCCAAAACCCTTCCCTTTGGTGCGGTGTGGGAAGAATTTTGCACCCGCAACAACGTGCCCGCAGGCGCGCAATGGCTGGACGAAGTCAAAGCCTACGAGCGCCAGGTTCTCTCCCAGCGCAAGTAAGCTCCGGGTCTCCATCCCCACCCCAAAACATCCACGGCGTCCCGCGCAAGCGGGCACGCTCCGTGCCTGTGCGTGGCGGTTTGTACCCCCTGAACTGGCGTTGCAAACGTCCGTTTTTAAGATTGCGCGGAAAGCTGCGCCGTCTATAGTCATCTGACACTATGCCCGACCCTGCCCTAGGCTGGAGCCTGATGCCGTGCCCAGGGGTGCCAATGACCTTCAACGCTTGAAAAAAACCCACGCCCAGCCATGTCGGTAACCAGACTCGCAGTCCTATCGCTTGCGCTGTACGCAGCGTGTCTGGGGATTGCGCTGGGGCAGGCCGAGGGGCCCCAAAGGTATTTCAACGTCAAGGCCGGGCCGGTTTACATCAATTTGACCGCCGGGGTATCCACCGAATTCACCGACAACGTCAACCTTTCCAACGGAAAGAATTCCCCGATCGAGCCGGAGTTGTCCATCTACCCCAACCTGGGCATCACGGCCGCCACACAGTTGCAATTTCTGCCCTTGAGCGAAACCAATACCAACGACCTGCGCTTCACTGCGAATCTTGGCTACCGGGAATATGTTTTCCACCCTGAGCTGAACAAGCAGGTAATGGATATCACGGTCGCTCCCGATTCCGAACTCTCCTTCATCATCCACGCGGGACATTTCAAAATCCGGCTCCATGACGGATTCTCCATGCAGTCCGACCCGACCACGGACGGTTCCCTCAGCAACGTCGCGCAGTTTCGCCGTTTTGTGAACAACGTCGGAGCCGATACGCAATGGTCGGTGAACAGCAAAACACAGGTGAATTTTGGTTATTCACACAGCAGCCTGTATGCCCTCAGCCTCACCGGCTTGAACAACTCCACCCCCTCATTCGGCAACAGGCCCATCACCACCAGCAGGCTCAACAGCGCGACCGATTCGGCCAATCTCTCGGTCAATTGTCAGGTATTATCTCTCCTCAATGTCGGCTTCTCCAGCTCCGTGGAAGCGACAACCTTCCCTGGAGCGCCCGAGCAGGATAACACCGCCTATTCCTACGGCCCAACCGCCTCCATACGCCTGACGCAATACTCGACCCTCATTGCCTCCACCGGCGTCACACAGACCCAAAGCGGCAACGTTTTTACCGGAACCGGGAGCGCGGGAAACAGCGGCATGGATGAAACCACGAATTACTTTGACCTCACGCTATCCAGCCGGCTGAACACCTACTATTCCCACACGCTTTCCATCGGGCGCCAAGTTGCGCTCAGCCTACTCGGTCTGCAAACCCAGGTGGAATATGTCAGATACACCTCCACTTGGAGGGTCAACTCCCACATCAGCATCGCCACGGGCATCTTTGCAGAAGACACCAGCAATCTGGGCACGGTCACCGGCTCCTTCCACTACCGCCAATACGGCTGCACCTTGAACACGAACTATCAACTCTCGCGGAAAATGTCCACGACCCTTGGCTATCGGTTTATCGACAAGGTCGCCGACGATCCCGCGCAAAATTACAAACAAAATACCGTCACCTGGGCCGTCAACTATCAATTCTAATATGGACCCTTTTACATTTCTTACCCAAGCAAACCCGGAAGCCTCCCACTCCAGAGAAAGCTTTTGCCAATTGACGATCAACCCCAATCGTGTTTCACTCAAATGCCGCAGTAGTTTAGCAACAAACTGTACCCAGCCCCTGATGAAAATCCATAAAATCGCCCTCGCTTTTGCCGTTTGGATCTGCGCCTGCGCTTCGACAGTTTCGGCTCAAACCGAACTCATCCCGCCGCTCCCTTCGAACAGAATGACCCCTGCGCAGATGCATGCGCAACCCCTGGCCCAAGCCACTCCAGCCCCCTCGCCCAGCCAGTCTTACATCGATATCCTCAACGACACCGTAAAGCTGGATAAGGGCGACCGCCTCAGCTACCGGATCATGGAAGAAAGGGCTCCCGCCGTAACGCTGGTCGTCAATGACGCCGGGGACCTCGATGTCCCGCTCATCGGCCACATTCTCGCCTCCGGCAAAACCTGCAAACAGCTTGCCGCCGAAATCAAACCAGCTCTGGAGAAAGAGTTCTATTACAAGGCAACCGTCATCATCGGATTGGAAACCCATAGCGAGCGCTCCATCGGCAAAGTGTACATCATGGGCTTGGCGCGTCTGCCCGGCGGCATGGATATTCCCGCAGGCGAAACGCTCACCCTCAGCAAGGCCATCGCGCGCGCCCAGGGCTTTGCGGATTTCGCCGACAAGGAAAACGTCCGTTTGTTCCGCAGAGGAGCCCAGGGCAAGATCGAAATGACCATCGTCAACGTCGGCGAAATCATTGACAAAGGCCTCCTCGACAAAGACCCCGCCGTTCTCCCCAATGACACCATCATCATCCCCGAAGTGAAGCGCTTCCACAGCAAGGTGTACGTACTGGGTCGCGTCAGCGTGGCGGGAGGCATGGACATCCAGGAGAACGAACAACTCACCGTCAGCAAAGCCATCACCCGCGCCCAAGGCTTCGCCGAATATGCAGACAAAACAAAGGTGAAACTCCTGCGCAAAAGCGTCGTCATCCCCTGGTTTGTGGTGGAGGACTTCCTCAATCCCTTCGGCCTATCCAATAAAATAGTCGCCAGCCCGGACCCGCTATCCAAACTTTTGAAGACCCGGCTCACCCCCGAATCTCTTGCGGTGCTGAACAACCCCAAGTCCACCCCGCAGCAGCAGAAATTTGTTTTAATCGAGGAACTCAACAAGGCAATCCAGGGCGAACTGCTCTATGACGACCAGCGTTTTGCCGCGATCACCCTGAGCGCCGACGCCAAGAGAATCAAGGCCCAGAACCCCAAAGGCGAGGATTTGATCCGCTTGAATCGCATCCTGCTCGAAGACGCCTACACTCACGAACTGCGCAGGAACCGGCTCCCTGAATACCAAATATTCATCGTCAACGTGGCCGAAATCCTGGAAAAAGGGATGCTGGACAAGGACATTGCCTTGGAGCCAAACGACCTCGTCGTGGTCCCCGAAAGCAAGCGGACCAACAGCAAAGTTTCCGTCATGGGACAAGTGCACTATCCCCAGACCATGGAAATGCTCTCCGGCGGCAACCTTTCCGTGAGCCAGGTGATTGCGCATGCCGGCGGCTTCTCGGAATTCGCCAACAAAAGCAAAGTCAAACTGCTCCGCAAAAATCCGGCCGAAACCTATTTCCTCGTTCCCGGAGACATCCTGAAATTGCGCAATCTCGTCAAGAAACTGCGCGAGCACAAAGACGCCTTCTCCCTTTATCTCTGGGAACACCTCACCAACGGATCGCGGCAGGTCCTGAGCGATTCCCGCGCCAATCCCGACCAACAGCGCGCTGCGATCGTGAAAGAGTTCAACCGGATTTTCAAAGAAGGCTCCGCTTATACCGACGCCCGCTTTATCGGCGTGAAGCTGCCTCCCGAGATCACGCTGGCCGTCGCCGCCCAGTCCAACACCTGCCTGTTCACCACGGACGACTTCCTGGACCTTTCCAACTTTGTCCTCAAGTTGAAAACCCACAGCGATCCGCTTTTCCTCTTCCTTTGGAACCAATTCACCGACCAGGAACGCAAAACAGTGGAAAACGCTGCCGACGCCACGCGCCAGCAGGAAGGCCCCCTCATGGACGC
>CAIYQA010000329.1 GCA_903928175.1 uncultured Spartobacteria bacterium
AATCCAAATGCGAAACAGCGGTATGTAGGGTTCTAAAGGCGGTAAAACCGGGGGCGGTGATTGTCATGCACCCCGAATGGCGAGCCGCAGACGGGAGTTACCCAGGGTTGGTGTGTCTGGAAAAGGTGCTGGTGGAATTGAAGGCTATGGGATACCGGTGTGTTATTCCTCCAACGGAAAGTTTTACATGATGATGTGGCTTGAATCCTATCTGAACAGCTTGGGCACCCAAGGCCCGATGGGGGCGGCTCTTTTCATTTTATCTTTTGCGGGGTTAAGCCTGCTGGGGTTACCTTCGGTTCCGTTTGCCGTGGCGGGAGGCATTTTGTTTGGCATGGGAGGTGGACTTTTCGGAGTAGTCGCTGGTTCAACGCTAGGTGCGGCTGCCGGTTTTCTTTGCAGCCGCTACGTCGCACGCGACCGCGTAGCGGCGCGTTTGAAACAGAACCCGAGTTTTGCATCCATTGATGAGGCGCTTCACCGGGAGGGCTGGAAGATCGTGGCTCTGTTGAGGATGTGTCCTCTGCCATTCGGGGTGTCCAACTACGCCTACGGTCTGACCAATATCCCGTTCGGGCATTACCTCGCGGCTACAATTATCGGATTGTTGCCGGAGGAAGTGGTGCTTGTATTTTTGGGCGCAACGGGCAGACGGATGGGGAACGTGAGCAGTTCGCCCGCAGTCCAAGCGCTTTCCTGTGTCGGGGTGGTGGCGCTAATTGGCGTTCTGGTGTTGATCCGAAGGTTGGTTGATAAAAGGATGAGCCGAGGGGCGGCATCGGATATTCCATGAATATTGTCGATTTGGTTTTTGAGCAGTGCGACCGTGGAGCCGTGGCGTTGGTTTCCGGCGGATACTCCTTGACGTATAGCGCGCTTGCGGAGGCTGTTGAACGAACCGCCGAGGCGCTTTTAAAAGCGGGCCTGCCGAAGCGCTCGGAGAGGTTTGTGCCGCGCGTGGGTTTGGCCTGCCCAAATGGCCCTGAGCATGTCATTCTGGCGCTGGCTGTGTTGCGAGCGGGAGCATGCCTGGTTCCGGTGGCAAGCGAATTGGCTCCACCCGAACGCGAGGCGTTGATTCGCACGGTTGGGGTGCATGCGCTGGTGTTAGCAGACGGGATGACATGGCGGGAGCGGCTCGCGCAGCGGGAACGCGTAGTGAAACTACCCGAGTTCCAGGCCACGTTTTTTCTAGAACCACAACGTTCCGCGCTGGATCTGGGATTTGACGAGGCGGCCTTTGCGGGGCTTGACCCCGCGTTTATCCGGTTTAGCTCCGGGACCACCGGTGAAGCCAAAGGGGTGGTGCTTTCCCACGCCTCCCTGCTTGCGCGTATTGAAACGGGCAACCGGCGTATGGGCATTACGCCGCGAGACAAAGTGGTCTGGATACTTCCCATGGCGCATCATTTCGCGGTATCGATCATGCTCTACCTGCTCAAAGGCGCGACAACCCTCCTTGTGCAGAGCCATCTGGCTGAGGATATACTTGATGCGGCGCTCCGCCACGGCGGTACTGTGCTCTACGGCGCGCCGTTTCATCACGCCCTTCTCGCGAGAGAAGTTTCTGGGCGTCCGTGGCCCATGCTGCGGCTTGCCGTGTCTACCGCCGCAGCATTGCCGATGGCGACTGCCCTAGCTTTTGATGACCGTTATGGCGTGCCGCTTTCGCAGGGGTTTGGGATCATCGAAGTGGGCCTGCCGCTTCTCAATACCGCAGCCCCCCGCGAAAAACCCCAGTCCGTAGGGCGTCCGCTGGATGACATTGCTGTGGCATTCCGCGATCCCGATACGGGCGAAGAGGTGCCCGAGGGCGAAGTGGGGGAACTGTTTTTACAGGCAAAAGGGATGCTGGACGCCTATCTGAACCCTTGGCGCTTGCGCCAGGACGTGCTAGTGGATGGACGTTGGTTTCGGACGGGTGATCTCGCCCGGCAGGATTCGGACGGGTGCGTCCATCTGGTGGGGCGAATCAAATCGGTTATAAACGTCGCCGGGATGAAATGTTTCCCGGAAGAAGTGGAGGCAGTGCTCCAGACCCACCCAGGCGTGCGTGCCGCCTACGTTTCCGGGCGCGAACATCCGCACTACGGAGCCGTCCCAGTGGCGGATGTCGTCACGTGTGAACCACAACCCTCGGCGGCGAGTCTGGCTGAACATTGCCGCAACGCACTCGCGCGTTACAAGGTCCCGGTAGAGTTCCACTTTGTCCGCGAACTGCCGCGCACCAGCAGCGGGAAAATTCGCCGCATCTGAATCACCTCCCTACGCGATAATTCTTCATCGTCCCAAGAAACGATGAAGCGCAGTCTTTCCATTTTCTATCGTGTCGGGCGCATTTCCCTAGGTCTCGCACTCCTTCCGGGCTGCGCACTGCCGGGAGTGAAAAAGAACGGGGGCGAACTTGGCAAGGAGAGCGAGAGCGGAATTTCTTTTTTGGGGAAATATGACCCTAACAGAACCCCCGTGCTCTTTGTGCATGGTGCGGGAGGAACCGCACAAGACTGGCGTTTTTTTGTGGAACGGCTGGATCACACAAAATATCAGGTGTGGTTCTTCAGCTATCCAGCATCGGATCGTCTGGAAAAAAACGCCCTTGCCCTGAGTCGGGATATGCTCA
>CAIYQA010000330.1 GCA_903928175.1 uncultured Spartobacteria bacterium
AACGGAGTATGCGAACCGGCGGAAGTCCGATACACGGGAGCCGCCGGGAAATGGTCGGCAACCTACAATCCGTTTACGGTCCAAGCAGAGGTGAGCTATGAATAACGCCTTTTTCAATGGACGCCTTTGCAGACAGTGCATTGCCGGGTTTTTGTTACTCGAAACAATGATCGGAGTGGCCGTGTTCGCCTTGGGTGTGCTGGCGTTGGCGCGATGTGTGGAGCGGTGTTTGGATGTGGAAAACGCCAAGGTCTGGGACGAGCGGGCGCGGGTAGCCCTGGAGAACCGCATGGCCGAGATCGAGGCAGGGGCGGTATTTTTTGAAACCGGCAAGGAAGAAAAGCTTGAAGGGATGTTTAAGGGAATCACGCTCTATCAGACGCGAACGCCGTTGCGGTTGAAGGATGAGAACAAGAAGGAACTGGAGGGGTTATTCCAGATCCAATTAGAAGCGGCATGGAACGAAGCGGCGGATAAGCAATCCAAAGTGCTGACATTTTATGTGCTTCAAACGCCACACTAAAGCGCTGGGATTTACATTGCTGGAAGTGATGCTCGCCGTCTGCGTGCTCGCGCTGGTGGGGGTGAGCGTGTACCGCTTTGTGGCAACGACGCTAACGGCGGTACGGGTTTCCAAAGCAAGTGAGCAGGAGCGAGACTTGATGACGGCGTTTGCCGGGTATTTGCGCGGCCGGATGCTGGCGTTGCCGAGCGCGCGCCCTGGGGCGATCATGGGCGAACCGCATCGCTTTAACCGCATTTCCAGCGACGAATTGACCTGGGTCGCCCGGCCTGGCAGTGGGCTCTTGACGCGACATGCCACGGGGGAATGGACGGTAACGCTCACGACCAAGGAACTCGACCACGGGGAGTGTGAACTCGGGTTCCGCCGTCAGGACGTGGAGAGAAAGCGGGATGTGGATTGGTTGCCGTTAATGCGGGGCGTGCGCGGATTTGAGGTTCGCTATTTCGATGCAGAACGCAAGGAGTGGATGGAGAAATGGGCGGATGCGGGATCGCGCCCAACGTTGATCCGGGTAAAGCTCTGGCGGGATCCCTCTCCGGAGGCTTACGAAGTCGTCCTGCCAATCCCGGTCAAAGCGCAACCAGCAGGAGGTCCCGCATGAAACGCTGTAGTTCCCATGCTTGCGGATCCACGCTGATGCTCGTGCTGTGGGCATTGATACTCCTTTCGGCGGTAATTTTCGCCTGGGTGCGGGTGATTGATGGAGGGATCGACGTCGTGAACGCGGCCAATCGCGGCATGGAGGCGCGTGCGCTGGCTCATTCGGGGTTAGCCGTGGCGCTCCACTCGGGCGTAACAATCAACAGTCCTCATTTGAGGTCTAGTTTCGATGGGCAACACTCCTATCGCGTGACCATCGAAAGCGAAGGAGCGCGGCTGAATTTGAATTACTTCCTGGCGGGGGGAGACCCAGCCAAGATTCTCTTTCTCAAACAATACCTGGCGTTGCGTGGATTGGAATTTAAAGAGCGCGAAGTATTCATGGATTGCTTGCTGGATTGGGTAAGCCCGACGGGTAAGGTCCACCGACTTAACGGCGTGACGGAAGGCCCGGACTACCAACCGCCTCACCGTCCGTTGCAGAGTTTGGACGAGATTGCGCTTATCAAGGGAAGCGGGCCGCTGGTTTCCCAAGCGCATTGGATGGACGATCTGACGCTCTATAG
>CAIYQA010000331.1 GCA_903928175.1 uncultured Spartobacteria bacterium
AAATCCCCAGCAAAACCCGTTTTTCGGGTTCAACATAATTTCCGTCTATTCTCGCACGCAGGCCTTGGAAGATGGCGTGCAGATCGACGTCACGGACACCGCTCGCAAAGCGGGGTTCCTCTACCCCGTGTTTCTTACGGCCTCGGTTTGGAGTGAATACGTCAGTGTCCCCGAAGGCGTGACTTGCCAGTGCGAGCAGGGTCGGCTGTGGGACGTGCTCATCATGCTCCACTACGCCATTCATGCGAAAGCCAAGAAGTGGACCGGTAGAGAACTGCTCTTCCGCCTCCATGTCCGCAACAGCAACCGTAATGTAAAGCCGCCGCTCATCACGCTCAGAGCCGATTGCGGCGTGATGGATTACGACGATCCGCGCCCCTGCATCACCGTCATGCTGCCCGATGAGGATTGAGGCGGTGAGATGTCATTCCACTTCTACATTCCGGCATCGTTGCTCCAGCAGGAATGAGATTTGTTTGATTTGATCGGTGTTGAGCACAGCGGGCAAATTTGTCTTCGGAAACGCAGAACAGATTTCGCGTCCGCTGACAGCCCGTACATCCCCGCGTCCTTTGCGTTCCACGAACCACCCCGGAAGAGCCAGAACCGGTATGGGCTTAATTTGAATGCCGGTGGCCTTTTGGAGCCACGAGGCCAAGTGCTGCGCATTTTCCTGCGCCTGCCGCACTCCAAAATCCTCGCTGCCCCAAGGATATTTTAGAAAGGCCCCGTCGAATTCAACGACATTGCGTGGAGAGTTGTAGCCTCTCCTAACTTGCTTCCGGCGCGTCTTGGTCTCAATGGAGAAAACACCACCCGGCCCCACTGCGACGTGGTCAATGTTGAAGTTCTTCGAGCCGGGGCGACCCTCGAACTGCACGTCATGAAACACCTCATAGCCTTGGGCCACCATCCGGTTCAGTTCCTCCCCAACGGCCCGCTCACCGAGAAATCCGAGATGGTAATCCCGCCGCAAATGGACCAATCGCTTCAGACGAACCCCGTAAAGACCGCAGACACCGTAGCCGATGAGAAGAAAGACGCCGAAGACGATCTGGACGCCTCGGCTTTGAAGTAGCCCCAGTTGGGAATAGGTAAAGTACCCGATCCCAATGCAGATGAACATGAACATGACCACTTTGTCGCTGATTTGGTCATCTAGCAGCGCGATTTTCTCCCGCAAAGATTCCCCTGGCGGGCGCAGCAACTTCTCGGTAAAGGGCGTTTTTGTCTTCGCTGCCCGCCTCTTGCGCAAGAGGTTAAGGCTGAAAAGCAGAGCGAAAAGGGGCAGACCTCCAGTAAGAGTGGGGAACAACCATTTCATTGCCCGAACTTCTTAACCGTCCCCTTTACCCATGTCGAGCAGGTGTTGAGGCGTTGATCTCTTATGCCTCCACACGGAAAGCAACCACGCTCTGAATTTTGCAACCGGGGACGGCCTGAAGCGGCAATCCGGTCGATCTACCAGCGATGGACAGGAAATTTTGCACAGTCGGCGAGGCCGCCCATGCGCTCCATGTGAGCACCCGCACAATCAGACGTTTGGTGGATCAGAAACTCCTGCGCCGATGCATGGTGCTCCGTCAGGTGCTGATTCCGACCGTTGATGTCGAGGCCTTTGTCAGGCGCACCTGCCCAGGGGCCGAACCTCAGTAGCAGCACCCTGGCCGACCTTGGCCCTTTTGTCTCGGAGCCTTTTTGCGGCTTGAATCCTGCGAATGACGCAATCCGCCTCGCGCACCTGGGCATGCAGTTGGTGCATTTGCGCCTCAAACTCGCCGACCAGGGATTCGCGTAAAGCCCCTGATCGGATGACTGCCAGCAACGTCGAGATTTTTTGTCGGCATTCGGTGCGGATGCGGCGCTGCTCCTTCTCGGCCTCCTCAAGGTTCCCCGCTTGGAGCATGGGCTCGATCTGGGCTTCCTTCATTAACTGTAGTTCGGCCCGCATCGGTGCCACCATTGATGCCCTCAACCTCGGGTCTTGGTCTTTGAGGGCAACCCCAGGCAGATAGGCGAGGCCATTGCGTTGCGCGAGCTTTCCCCATTTGGCATCGCTGGCACTCTTTTTGTCCATCTCCACCTTCCGCTGGGATTCTTCGAGCGCCGCAGCCAGCCGCTTTGCAACCTTCTCGGAGTGCCGGAGTCCCTCCGGAATCGTTTCGATCCGGGCTGGGCGGACGAGTTCCGGCGGGTTCTGGCAATTGAAAAGCGCCGCCGTTTTATCCATCTGGCTGAGGATACCCGCCCTCCACGCGGCGCGGCGGGCGGCATCGGATTCGCACTTGGCGTTGTCATAAACCGTCCGGATCAGTTCGCCCTCATCCTGGTGCCCCTGCAATTTGGCCACCACCTCCTCCGGCACCCCACCCCAGCAACAGAGGTAGATAAAGAGCCGCCGGATGGCCCGCATGGTGAAATTGGGAAAGCCCAGCGCCACGCAGGCCGCCCGCAGGGACTTGGCGGGCGACCTGATGGTAAAGAGCGGGCGGTCAGGTTCGGCTAGGGGGCCATCGTTGCGGGCAATGGCGCGTGCCACAACGCGGTTCCAAAGCTCGTGGCTCCACGGGTAGAACGGGATGTCGAATTCGTGGGATGTCTTCACGCGGGTCACCTGGATCGAACCCGCCTCGTAATCCAGCACGCCCAGTTTGAGATTTGCGATTTCCGCCCCGCCCAGGCCCACCTCGCCTGCCATCTGGACCATATCGGCGGATTCCTCGGTCATGTTTTGGCGCGGGCGCCGCATGTAGGTGAGAATGGCCTGAAACTGCTGCAGGCTGGGCGTGACGCGATCGATTTTCCCGGCTGGGAGCCGGTTGACACGCGCCCGCACCATCGGATCGTCGAGCCGGTAACCGCCGAGCACGCGGTCGCGGCAGACGCGGCTCATCAAGGTGTGGCAATGGTTAAACGTGCTGGCGGCTATCGGCTTTCCGATGATTTTCGGTTTCCGGGGATCGCAGTGCAGCAGGCATACTGGGCGCAGGATATCCTCCTTGTCCCTCGCCTGCCCAAAGAGGGTCTGGCACTGTTCGGGCGTCAAATCGGCGAAGGGGATGTCGGCGCCGCCGGGCCACGGACAGGCTTTGAAAAGCATCCCGGCGTATCCGCACCAAGACCTGAAGGAGCGCGGATTGTCCCGCTTGATTTCGACGAGGGTCATCTGGATCGCCTGGCGGAGCGAAATGTCGCGATCCCGGCAGGGCGGGTTGGCGTCGGTGGCGGTCAGCCATTTGTGCAGCAGCTTGCGCGCTAGCGGGAGTTGGTTGGTTCCGAGCGCCTCCCAAATCCGGACGCCTCCCATTTTTCGAGCGGCGTGATAGAAGCCCTCGGGGTCCCGATAGAGGTTCTTCTCGACGTGCGTGTAGCTGTCCGTTTTTTTGGGCATGTTTCCTACCTTCCTGATCCCCGAATCGCGTGTCGGGTTCCCCTCGGGGTTCCCCGGATGCGTTTTGCCGTTTTCCGCCGGGCCTCTCGGGCCTTGGACCTCAACGGGTTACGACGCAGAAAATATTTTTTCAGCTCGCCAGGCCCATAACCTGGAGGTTTATGAGGCCGAATTTTCGACGGTTTTGCCCCACTTGGCCTGATGTTGCCGGATCGTGACAAACAGAAGCCCGGCGTCGGATTTTCCCTGTTTTTCGCCCGGCTGCGGATCGGGGCCGGATTGCCCCACTTGGCCTCATTTGGCCCCAATTTCCAGGGGGTGGGTTCCCCCGAGGGTTCCCCTCCGTAAGCCAGCGGGGACGCAGACCCGGCCAAAAGGCGATGGGTGGCAACGGCCCCAGCGGGGCGATTATGGGGATGTGTCTCACGGGGTTTCATGGCGAATTCTCCCCGGACGGCGTGGCTTGCGCTCTTTTCGCAGCGAGGCGGCGCTCCGCGGGATCATAGGCCCTTTGCGGAAAACGACCGGCGCGCCAAGTGGAAAAAACAATTTTTTCCGGCGGACATCACCGGCGGGGAAACAGCCTGAAAAATAAGAACCCTTCAGCAAGGGAGCGATGCCGTGGCGACGGCCCTCCCTCCGGCACACTTTCGCCAGCATGCCCCATCACAATGCCCCCCTGAAACGGCCCGCAAGGCCGCTGCTCCTGCCATCGGTCTATTACGCCCCCTGGAGCGGACGGCATCGCGGCGTGCTCGGCATCGAGGATGTCACCGCCTATTTCCACTTCGGGCTCGCCGCATCGTTGGCGGATAACCCGTGGCGAGAAAAAGGCATTCCCACAGCGATCCGCTTCAAGCGCGGGAAAAGCACCCGCATCCCCCACATCATGGGCATTGCTCCCCTCCCCGATGCCTTCGATTCTGTCAGCGCCATCCAGCGCACGGCCACCGGCATCCGCCTCCAGGCCGCGAGCGGCGCGCACATTGACCACGCCGTCGATACCACATTCATCCAATAACCACCCCCCCGCCCCATCCCGCAATGAGCACCAAAAAATACGCCGAATACCTCCAAAACATCCGCGGCAAAATCCTCCTCGGCTGCGACGGCTTCGTGGACGAAACCTACGAGATCGTCGAAGTCCGGAAAAGCCAGGCTGAGTTCACCCCGATGAAAAAGCTCAGGCAATTCGGCGAACTGATCGTCGCGCGGGCGGACGGCGGTGTCGGCGTCGAGCTCGTGCCCAAGCGGCGTTGCGAGGGTGGATTCGGCATCAACACAGGGCGAGTGGCCGCATACCTGGGCCTTAATCCCCTCTTGCCCGGCCTTTACGGCCGCCCGACCATCGACCCGGCTTACGAGGAGTTTAAAGGCATTTGCGATCTGGCTTCTCTCGGCGACCCCGCGTTGACCATTGCCTTGGAATTTGGCGATGGAAAAATTTTGATGAGCAACCTGGAGGCAGTCTCCAGCCTCAGTTGGGAGGACTTCCAAAAGCACTTCGGAGAGGAGAGGCTCAAAGAAATGTTCTCCGGGGTCGATATTCTGGGACTCGGCTATTGGTCGCTCACGGCAAACTTCGACAACCTCTTCCAGGGCTTCATGGAACAGTATGAAAACCTCACGCCGCCGCGCCGCATGTTCTTCGACTTCGCCGACATCAAGAAAAAATCGTGCGAATCGTTTATCAAAAGCCTGGAGTTGATCCAATCCTACAACAGCAAGATACCCATGACGTTCAGCCTGAACGAACATGAGGTGTTGGAATTGCTTTCGAGGGTTGGAGTCGAACCCCCGGAACTGGCGCCTGCGGCGATCGCCTCCGCGCTCACTGCCGCCCGTGAAAAGATCGGGTTCGACGAACTGGTGGTCCACACACCGGAATTTGCCGCCGCATCCAGCGCCGCGGAAGGGGAAGCCTTCGCCATCCAGGACCGCCAAACCAATGTCCTCCGCCTGGCAGGCGCAGGCGACAGCTTCAACGGCGGCTACATCTGCGCCTCCCTCGGGGATCTCCCGCTCAAGGAACGCCTCGTCATCGCCAATGCGGTTGCCGCCTTCTTCGTCACCCGGGCCGCCGGCCCCACCAAGGAAGAACTGCTCGCTCAAATCGAAAAAGCGTCGGACAAGTGAAGCTTTGAGATACAGCAGGGGCGGTAAGAGCAAAGACATACCCAAGGGCCAGGGAAACATGCCCGAAGACCCTCCCCGAAGAACCGTCCCCTACCCTCACCCACTGGTCCGGATCAACCGCCAAAATCGAGGGAGATCGAAAAGGGGTCGATATGGGCCACCATGTGAATCCATTTCGAACGGCCGTTTTGGAGCAAATGGGCGGTTGGAAAGTCTCTGTTCGAAGAGGGTCGCGCACGGGTCGTATCTGGACCCAGCCTCAACGACTTACGTCGAAGAGGTTGGGTGGAGCATGACAGGGGTGCGCGGATAAGCCAAGTTTGGAAAGCGCACCCGCGATGCGGTGAGAAGGCAAGAAAACTCACGGGAAACCCGAAAAAATAGCTACAAAATAACAACAGAAAAAAATTTACTCTGTTGGCGTATGGCCTCCGAAGCCAAAGGTTGTGGGTTCGATCCCCGCCGGATGCACGTCTCACCCGCTTCTCTACAGGGTGAATCGGCGGGGCTACTAGCAGTTTACACCAAAAAATTCGCTTTTTTTTGCTCCAGGATGAAATTTCCGGGCTAAACCCTTGAAAAGAGTTTCGTTTTCGCGCGTCTGCGGCATAGATTTCTTATCCACCGTGCGCCCAAAGCGCCCAACCTTTCGCCCAACACCAACCCGCCCAACTCCGTGAGCAGCTACCAGGTTTTTGCCCGCAAATACCGTCCGCAGACCTTCGACGATGTCGTGGGGCAGGAGCACATTACCCAGACCCTCAAAAATGCCATCGCGGCCAACCGGCTCGCGCACGCATACCTTTTCGTGGGTCCGCGCGGAACCGGCAAAACCTCCACGGCGCGCATTCTGGCCAAGGCACTGAACTGCGTTCACGGTCCCACCGTAACCCCTTGCGGCGAATGCGACCCGTGCCGCGAAATCGCCGCGGGCAACTCGCTCGACGTGCTGGAAATCGACGGCGCGAGCAACAACGGGGTCGAGCAGGTGCGCGAGCTGCGCGAGAACGTCCGGTTCGCTCCCACGCGCGGCAAATACAAGGTGTACATCATTGACGAGGTGCACATGCTCACCACGGCAGCGTTCAACGCGCTGCTCAAAACGCTTGAAGAGCCACCCGAACACGTCAAATTCGTTTTCGCAACCACCGACGTGCAGAAAGTGCTCCCCACGATTCTTTCGCGCTGCCAGCGCTTCGATTTGCGGCGCATCCCGGCGGAGTTGATTGCCAACCACCTCCAATACATCGCGGGGCAGGAGCGGATCACCCTCTCGCCGGAAGCCGCGCGCGCCATCGCCAAAGGAGCCGAGGGCGGGCTGCGCGATGCGGAGTCGATGCTCGATCAACTCGTGGCGTTCTGTGGCGAAGCGATCACGGAGACCGACGTCCTTTCGGTGTTCGGCTTCACCGCCGCACAAACGGTGTCCGATCTTTGCGAATCGGTTCTTTACGGGGATTCCCCCGCCGCGCTGGGCATCGTCCAGCAGCAAGCGGAGGCTGGGCGCGACCTGAGCCGGTTAATGTCGGACTTGATCGGCCACTTGCGCAACCTGCTTGTGGCGAAAGCCGACCCGGAAGGGATCAAGGGCGAAGTGGGGGCGGATGTTTTGGCGACCCTGCAAGCGCAGGCAGACCGGATCGCCCTGGACCGCCTCCTGGATTTGATCGAGCAATTCGCGGCAGCGGAAGGCCGCATGAAATGGGCTCCCAACAAGAAACTCCATTTCGAAATCGCTGTGATTAAAGCGATCCAGACCCTCGGGCAGGCGACGTTGACCGAGGTGCTCGACGCGTTGACGGTGCTCAAAACCGGCGGCGAACTCCCCGCGTTGAAACCGTCTCAACCGGCAACCCGCCCTGCTCCCCGGCCCGCACCGAAACCGGAGCCCCAGGAACGCCCAGCCCCGAGGCGCTCGTTGGTCGAGGCTTTCCATAAAGAAATCGTCAGCGCTCCGGCGGCAGCTACACCGGCCCCGGCCCCTACGCCGAAACCGGCAGCCCCGGCCCCGGTTCCCCCGCCGGCTCCGCGCGTGGAGGAATCCAGTGAACCGACGGTTGCGCCCTGGGAGGATCGCCCCGCTGCGATTCCCGACGACCGAACCCTCTCGCTCTTCAGTGAAGAACAACTCCCCACTGTTCAGGAACCGCCGCTTCCGGTGCCGGTAGTGGAGACGGAACAGCCCGAGGCGACCCGAACCGCTGCGGAACCCGAGGGGGACGAATCCGAGCCGCCCGCCATCGACCCAGAACTTTGGGTGCGGCTGCTCCTGGAAATCCGCGACCAAAAACCGCTTTTGCGCTCCTGGGTGGAAGCCGGTGCGCTGCTCGGTATTACCAACGGCCTTTGCACCCTCGGATTCCCGGAGAAGGCGGCCTTTGCCATGGAATCGCTCGACAAACCCGCCCCGCGCAAATTCTTGGAGGATACCCTCACCCGGCTCACCGGTCAGTCGCTCAGCGTGAAGCTGGAACTGCGCCCCGGTCTTGTGGTCACCCCCGTTGATTTACCCGAAAAAGCACCCGCAATCGCGACGGACCCGATGGAGGAGTTCAAAAACGACCCTCTCATCCGGCACGCGCTGGAGCTTTTCAAAGCCGAACTCCAGATGGGGTAGAGCGTTTGGATTGAGCCGCAAAAAGGCGCAAAAGACGCAAAGATTCAGGAAATGACAGGCCCAAACCAACGGAAAATCTATTTCTTTTCCTGATTTCCTGAGTTCCTGATAAATATTCACTATGAACATTCAAAAAATGATGAAGCAGGCGCAGAAGATGCAGGAGCAACTCGCGCGCGCCCAAGAAGAACTCGCCGCAAAAACCGTGGAAGCCACGGCGGGCGGCGGCAAAGTCACCGTCACAGCCACCTGTGCCGGAGACGTGCTCTCCATCAAAATCGCCAAGGAAGTTGTGGACCCCGAGGACGTGGAATTTCTGGAAGACCTCGTCTTGACGGGAGTCAAAGCCGCCATCGCTAAAGGCAAAGAGGTTTCGCAGCAGGAAATGGGCAAACTAACCGGCGGCATGGGCCTGCCCCCAGGATTGATGTAGGATTGCCATGGATTCCCAACGCCACATTGCCCGCCACGTCCGACCGATCCCGAAATCCGGGATCCGCGACTTCTTTGAGGTCGTGCAAAATATGACGGACGTCATTTCGCTCGGCATCGGCGAGCCGGACTTCGACACGCCCTGGAATATCCGCGAGGCGGCGATCTATTCGCTGGAACAAGGGCGCACGCACTACACCTCCAACCTCGGCGCGCCCGCCCTGCGCAATGCCATCGCCAAATACGTCGGCAAGCATTTCGATATTGCGTATGATCCGCAGACCGAGGTGATTGTCACCGTCGGTGTCTCGGAAGCGATCGACCTCGCCCTGCGCGCCTTGCTCAACCCCGGCGACGAAGTTCTCTACCACGAACCGTGTTACGTGAGCTACAGCCCGAGCATCGTCCTCTCCCACGGCGTTCCCGTGCCTGTCGCTACGCGCGCGGCAGACCAGTTTCGCGTCACCGCAAAAGCCATTGCCCAAAAAATCACGCCCAAAAGCCGTGTTTTGATGCTCAATTTTCCGACGAACCCGACCGGCGGCACACAGACCCGGGAGGAACTCGCGAAAATTGCCAAACTCTGCGTGAAGCACGATCTCGTGGTTCTCTCCGACGAAATCTACAGCGAACTGACCTACGACGGCGCGGAGCACGTCTCCATCGCCACGCTGCCCGGCATGCGCGAGCGGACGGTGTTCCTGCACGGATTTTCCAAGGCCTTCGCCATGACTGGCTTCCGCATCGGCTACGCTTGCGCCCCCGCGCCGCTCACCGATGCGATGATGAAAATCCACCAATACGGCATCCTCTGCGCCGCCTCCACCGCGCAGGACGCCGCGCTTGAGGCGCTGGAAAACGGCGCGCCCGCCGTGGATGCCATGCGCGGCAAATACCAGGCGCGCCGCAACTTCATCGTACGCAGCCTCAACGACCTCGGGCTGGAATGCCTGCTGCCGATGGGCGCATTCTATGCGTTCCCAAATATCACCAGCACCGGTCTCAGCAGCCGCGAGTTTTCGCTCGGTTTGCTCAAGAAAAAGAAAGTCGCCGTCGTTCCCGGCAGTGCGTTCGGCGCAAGCGGCGAAGGATTTGTGCGTTGCAGTTACGCCACGAGCCTCGACGAAATCAAGATCGCCATGAAACGCATGGGCGAATTTTGTCGCGAACTGAAAGGGAATGGCGCTTAGGCCGCGTCTATTTATTTTTTAATACAAAAACGAAATGGAAGAATTTCTGCGCTATCTCATTGTGAACCTCCTCGGAACCGCCGAAGGGATGGAACTCACCCAAAACCATCACGCCCAAAAAGTGGTTTTCCAGTTGAAGCTGCCCGCAAGCGAAGTGGGAAAAATCGTCGGCAAACAGGGGCGCGCCATTGATGCCATCCGCAACCTGCTCTCCCTCGCCGCCGCCCGCCACGGCCAGAAGGCGACGCTGCAAATCATCGAGGGATAAGAAGTTTTCACACGAAGCACACGAAGGCACGAAGGAGAAGCGGTGGAAAAGCTTTTGTGCCGGGCTTTAGCCGGGCTTCTCTTATATAAAAGACAAGTCTCACACAGAGACACGAAGAACACAGTGTAAGAACGACTTTCTCCGTGTCTCCGTGTGGGGCGTGATTCAAAGTGGGTGAGTAAAAGCGGCTCCGCGCCGGAGGCGCTCGCCTCCGGGGAGCGCACGCGTCTCGCGTGTTGGCAGGGGCGTCCCGCCCATGCGAACTTCCAATCCTCAGC
>CAIYQA010000332.1 GCA_903928175.1 uncultured Spartobacteria bacterium
AGCTTTTCGATCTGCTCAGCCGGTTGAGCCCATGTAATGGAAAGGATTCCCTTGTTGACTTGGCCATACCAGAGGCTTTGTTAATTCGCGACGCTATCAAAGAAGCCGGGGGACGCTCAAAAAAAATCACTATCGAGCATCTTGAGATGGCTCACAAAAAACAAATGCAAGGCGTGGCGGTTTTGAAGCTTGCAAACGCCGTGATGTTCGAATCGTGGAGGGACGAGCAACCTCCAACTCCGAAGCGCAATGTGGACAACGAAGAAGTTGGAAAGATCATCAAATCCGTTACAAAGCGGCTCGCTGAAGGAGGAAACTTTAGGCCTCCCTCCAAATCGGAAGTTTTGGAAGAGGTAAACGCGCTTCTGAAAGAGAGAAATAATCAGAGAGGTATCTCATGGGAAGGATGGGAATTAAGGCGCTTGAATGATGCCTTGGAATCTCTTGGGTTTCTTTGGCTTGCACACCCCAGAGAGGTGAAACGCAAAGGCTGAATCTCAGGTGGGGAAAGAAACCGTGTTTCTTTCCCCATTATGACAAATCGAAATTTTTGAAAAGGTCCGTGCATGTTTAAAAAAACATGCTCACACCTAGACGGAAACCAAGCACTACAACCCGCCGCTTTGCCAGTAAATCTGGCTTGCCAATATCTTGGCTGTGGCCGCTCAACGCTCTACATTCTCCTCGCACAAGGACGAGTAAAGAGTGTTGTGCACAAGACTCATAAGAGCAACGTCCGGGGACGCCGCGTTTTTTTGCGCGATAGCCTCGACACCTATCTGGAGAGTTTAGAAGGAGGGGTAGCTCAATGGTAACTTCTATGACCATTGCCGAAGCCAAACAACGGCTGAAAATCCCCGACCTTTGGCGTATTCTCGATTTGCCGGGGGATTGCTCAAAGAATCCCTGCCACTCTCCCTTCTATGAGCGGACAAGCAAACCGAGCTTTTCCGTGTCGGTAGGCGGCGACCTGTTTAATGATTTCCGAACCAGCCAAGCCGGGGATCAAATCGTATTCCTGCAATTTGCGACAGGACTTTCCTTAAAAGAGGCAATCCGCATATTTATAGAACTTGCGGGCGGGGGGCAGTCTGATCCCTTGCCAGTCATCCAAAGGGCAGCAACGCCACCACAGGCGCGGGAATTGCCCGCCTTGCCAACCATGCGGCTGGGAACCCGGCGAGAACTGGAGGTGCTCGCGGCGCTTCGGAAAATCTCCGTGCAAGCGTGCCAGCTTGCCGATTTTGCGGGTTTCCTCCGATTCGGAGAATGGAAGGGGCGGGCGGCCTGGTTTATTACCGAGCCGGGTGGCAGAAATACACAGGCGCGGCGAATGGATGGAAGGCCGTGGGAGGAGATCGGCGCAAAAGCTCAGACCCTACCGGGTTGCTGGGCTTCGTGGCCGATTGGCGTGGGCGCATGGGACGACTTGCAAGCGGATACGCTACTCATGGTTGAGGGTGCCCCAGATTTGCTGGCGGCGTGCCACTACATAGAAAAGATGGATTCGGCCTGCTTCCCAGTGGCAATGCTGGGGGCGGGCCAGAGGATACATCCCGATGCGCTCCCACTATTTGCGGGTAAGAGGATCAGAATCTGCGCCCATGCTGACAAACCGGGACGCGACGGTGCGGAGCGGTGGGCTGCGCAACTCGCCACCGTCGGAGCCGAAGTGGACATTGCTGACTTTTCCGGACTTCGGAAGAGAGATGGTGCACCCGTGAAGGACTTGAACGACACAACCGAAATTCACCCCGACGATGCCGGGCAGTTGGAAGGACTCTTACCAGAATGAAGATTTACATACCGGGCGGCGCGGGGGCTGCAACCCCGACGCCCGCCAAGAACGATAACGAACACATAATCTCTACTGGAGTGGTAGAGATACCGCAAGAGCATTTTAACCTGCAATACCTGGGGGAACCCCTCGAAGCAATGGGACGGGCTATTTGCGCCACCGAGCGCACCCCGGAAACATTGGTGGGCTGCTGCTTGCTGGGCATCCTTTCCGCATCCATTGGCAAGGGGTTGCAGGTTCAAAGCGCATCGAATCGACTCACGCGGGGAAATCTCTACATCCTTGCCAGTGCCGAGAGTGGCAGTGGTAAGAGCGAGACATTCCGCTACGTGGCGCGACCGTTTCAGGAGTTTGAAACCGAGACGATTCGGGCATGGGAACAACATGAACGCCCCGGCCTTCTGGCAGATAAAGACCTTCTAGAAAGTGATATAGCGGCGACCAAGAAGAAACAGGCGGCCAAGGGCGGAATGGGAAGGAATGAGGCGCGGCAACAGATACGAGACTTAAGGGCCGAGCTGCAAAAGGTGGAAGAATCTCTGCGCCCTCCAGCGCTTTCGTGTGAGGATGTTAGCACGGAACAGTTGGCGGCGTTGCTTGCTGCCAATGACGAACAGCTTGCCAGCTTGAGCGCCGATGCACGCGGGGTTGTCGATAACTTGATGGGCCGATACACGCAGGGTAAGGCTACCGATGAGGCGATTTATCTTAAAGCCTACTCCGGGGATACCCATCGGGTTGATCGAATTTCACGCCCTCCAGTCGTTCTCGAAGGGCCATGTCTGGTGGCGCTTTGGTTGGGGCAACCGGACAAGCTGGAATTGCTGCTTGGAAGTCAGAGCCTTTCCGATGGCGGTTTGCTGCCGCGTTTCTTGGTATGTCACACCCGATGCGAACCGCAAGAAATTGGGGAGGACACCCAAGCAATTCCGGCAAGCGTGGGATTGGCTTATCGTAGCTTGATTCGAGAATTACTCACCGTTTTCCGCCTGTCCGATTGCCCGGCAACCGTGAAACCCACGGATAAAGCGCGAGAGGCCATGAATGAGCATTTCAACGCTATCGTGCGGCGGCGGAAGATTGGCGGTGATTTGCACGATGTTACCAGCTATGCCGCACGATGGAACGAGAACGGGTGGAGGATTGCCGTTTGCCTACATGCGGCCAAATATGGAAGAGACGCGGCAAGCAACCAGCTTGACTTAGAGACGGCGCGGCGGGCAATAGCCCTTGTTGATTGGTTTGCTGGGCAACAACTTGAAATTCTGGGTGCGGGCCGAGAAAAGGTGAAGGCAGAGAAGCGCGATGAAGTGCTTGCCTTGCTGGTGGATCACCCTGCCGGGATCACGGCGAGGGATGCTCAGTTGAAGCGCATAAAACCAGATGCCGAATCATGCCGAGCCTTGCTTGCAGACATGGAAGCGGCGGGCCTGCTTGTGGGGCGCGATAAGAAACCCGAGGGCGGCGGGCATACCACCCGGAGATATACCCGGAGATAATGCGAAAATCACACAACTCCCCGTGACACTCGTAACAGTAGTGACACTTGCATCCTATCGAGTGTCACGTCTGTCACAAGCGTCACAAAGGTTTAGCTGAAAATTGAAGAACTGAATCGACCACGAAAACCAAAATCATGACCACAACTAATAAACGAGACGGTGACGCGCGCCCATTAAAAAAGCGCTCAAAGCCAAATGCTAAGCTGGTTCGCAAAGTATCTGCTCGCAGCGAGATGGCACCTCCAAATGCCAGACAACAAATGAGCAACGAAGAGCGCGAAATCCTGATCTCTCGCCGCGCCGTCTATCTCCACGGAATCGAGTGCAAGCCTTACAGGGAGATCGCCCAGCAGATTAAGGAAGAATTCAAGTTAGCCAGTGTTCCTGCGCCTGCAACCATTTGCCGGTGGATGAAGCTGGGAGAGGCTGAGTTTTTTGAGGACATCAATGATATGAGGAAGCAACTCCGGATGGAGCAGTTCAATGAGTGCGAGGAGTTGAAACGGGAATGGCACAAGGCGGCAAGCCGCAAGATTTACGTTTCCCGGATCAAGATCGTGGACGGGGAGCCCATCGAGATTGTCGATGAGGAAGCATTCAAGGAGCAGGCCAAGGCAGCAGAAATCTATCTGAAGCTCATGGAGCGCCAGGCGAAGCTCTTAGGCCTCGACTTCGCGGGAAACGAAGGAGAGAAGGACAAGCAGCAGAGCCCGCAGGAAATCTATCTTTTCGTCTCCCAGATGCTTCAGCGAGACCAGTTGCAGCAGGGACAGGAGATCACCCGTTTCGGCAACCTTGAGCTGTGCCTGGACAGCGGTAGAGACGAACGGGAGGATTATCTGAAATAAAATCGGGCTCCATTGAACCAGGTTTGACTGGCTAATAAGATTGTCTTCTTCGTTTCAAACGGAGGAGCGAAGCACCGAAATCCGTTGATCAGGCGAGCTGCCCCCAACACTGCAAGCGTTGGATTGTGGTTCAACCAGGGTAATTTACGTGCCGCAAGCGTTGGGTTCGCTTTCCCATCTCCACTGATCAGGGTTGCTTTTCGGCTCTGCCAATGAGACGCGGCAGGCTGACCTTGAGGGCCGTTGCGATCTTCAAGAGAGTGTAGAGCGTTGGATTAAACTGGCCGCTCTCAACATGGCGAATCCCCGTTCTGCTCATTTCGGCCATTTTGGCGAGGGTTTCCTGTGAAATCCCCTGCTTCTGGCGTTCCTCGCGCAGGAGCGCTATGACGCGGGTTACGGTCTGGGCATGGAGGTCCACGGACAGAACAGTAAGAGCTTGCCTTTGGGGCGAATACGGCCATATATGGCCTTGTTTCTGTATCACTGGATGGGAGGCAGTGAAGACGCCTGCCATCGTTGATTTCAACCTTTCACCTAAAAGCACCATGAAAACCAAACTCCTCCACCTGCTCATTGTTTCGACTGTTCTTGCACTTGCCTCGTGCTCAACCGGGGTTGCCCCGATGGGACGTGATACCTACATGATTTCAGGAACGTCGTTCGGTCTGGTAAATTCAGGCGCGGCTAGGGCTAAACTTCTGCGCCAAGCCGACAAGTGGTGTCGGGAGAGAGGACTCGTAATGATTCCCGTGAGCTATTCGGGACAAGATGCTATTTACGGACAGCGGCCAGCCAGCGCCGAAGTGATATTCCGTGCCGTGCCACCGTCTGACCCTGAAAATGCTCGACCAAAATACGAGCGCGAACCGGATCATCACGAGATGATCACGATTAAGCAGAGGTGACCAGGTATTCCCGGATATGAAATATTTTGGCTCGTTTCGCATTAAATGTTGAAACCAGAGCCAAAAAGGGGCTTCTATTCTCGTTGGTGGCGATGGAACCCCTTGGTCAACGCAAACCGAGCCAAACACCTTTCCTCATAAAATGAAAGCGATCATGGAAGAGCCGAACCAAACCGGAGAACAGACCGATGCCAAATTTAACCCTCGTCAGGGAGTGGCGCTCGGAATTGTATTCATCCTTTTTTTCTTCGGTGCATGCGTTGGTCGGTCGTTCGGGAATGAAGATGAGGCAGTCAAGACAACTCGCCAGTCTGCTGAACAAGGCGACGCCTTCGCTCAGTTCAAGCTCGGGATCATGTATCAAAACGGCACGGGCGTTCCCAAAGACGAAAAGCAAGCCGTTGAATGGTATCTAAAATCCGCGAATCAAGGAAATGCGGGCGCTCAGTGGAATCTCGGGCTCATGTATAGAAACGGCAGTGGCGTCCCTAAGGACGATGCAAAAGCCTTGGAGTGGATCAAAAAATCCGCCGAACAAGGCAATACTGCTGCTCAGTTTACCCTCGCGCACATGAATAGCGGAGGAGTCTCAGTGGATAAAGCAAAGGACATTGAGGGGTTGAAAAAAACCGCAGAACAAGGTGATGCTGTCGCTCAGTATAACCTCGGACTCATGTATCAAGAGGGCAGAGGCGTCCCCAAAGATGGAACAACGGCCTTTGAGTGGTTCAGCAAAGCCGCTGAGCAAGGCAATATCGACGCTCAGTTATGGCTCGCGTTGTTAAAGCATGATATGGCCACCCAGAAGGCGGCGAAAGAACGAGAAGTGCCGTTGGCAGCACCTACAGGAACTACCCTGACCCCTAAAGAGATATTTGAACGTTACCAAGACCGTGTGGTGGAGGTCGATGCCATCAACAGCAAAGGTAAGGTCGCAGGATTCGGAACCGGCTTTTACTGGAGAAATGCCGAAATTCTTACAAATTTCCATGTTGTAGCCCAAGCACGCGGGATAAAAATTAAATGGAACCAAGGGCTTGAAGAAGCGACATTTTGTTCGTTATCTGAGAAAGAAGACTGGATTCAGTTATTACCTCGTGAGCTTAAAGCAGGCCGACCGCACTATCAGGCAGTAGAGATTTTAGACAGGGTGCCAGAAGTCGGGGAGAACGTCACCGTCATCGGAAATCCTGAAGGTCTGACAAATACTCTTTCGACAGGGATAGTTTCGGGGATTCGGAAAAGCGATGGGCAACTCTGGATTCAGATTACAGCACCCGTTTCCCACGGCTCCAGCGGTTCGCCTGTCTTCGATTCCCGAGGACGGCTGATTGGACTTGCAACGATGATAATCGTAGATGGGCAGAATTTGAATTTCGTCACCCCCATTGGCCAGATAGCCAAAGCCGTAGCTAAAACTGAGGAGAAGGCTAAAGACGAAAGACTGAAGGTGGAATTTTTTTTTCGGTCATTCAGGGAGAATGTGAAGTTGGTTGAGCAGAACAAACTTGCGCCAGACAAGGCCTTTAACTCCATCGATGAAAAGCTGCTTTCAGAAAAGGTAAAATCCAATACTGAAAAGGCAAAACCGATTGAAGAGGAAGCTGGGTTAGCCGTGCGGGCTATGTTGGATATGATCAAATCAATGACAGAACTGGCCAAATCCATGGGCAAAACGCCGTCAGACAAAACGCCTCCTGATTGGGATTTGGAATCTTTTTTAAAACAGGTCAGACCTGAGCCATACACCTATCTCCCCCTTCAATCTTTGTTTTTAGAAAGAATGAAAAACAAAGAATTTCAGAAACATTTTGCGGGAAATTCTAATAACGAAAGCGAAGCCTTAGATTTTGCTGATAAATATCTTGAAAAATACAACGACCCGGAGGATCAGGCGGACATTTTACATGGTGTTATACGATACTATTCCAATAATCGGCAGTATAAAAAAGCCATCGCCGTCTTCAAAAGAAAAATAAAACTCAATGAGTGCTGGCAAGAATGGGAAAATTTTGGCGACATCTACTCTCTGGATCAAAATCGTTTTGAGATGACAAATGCTTACCTCAAGGCAATTAAAGGCGTTCTGTCTGATTATGAAAACCAAAAAGGCAAAATTATTGAATTGACCAAAGAACCATCGTTGCCAGTTCATGATCTTGCATTCAGCATGAGAGACATTGCAGAAATTCTCGATAAACTAGGTGATCGAAACAAGGCGCTAGAATGGTATGATGCCGCTTACATCATTTTTTATCGTAGTAGTAAGGTCTCTGTTATTATTTGCGATTGGTTCTATAAACTAAGGCCCAACGGACCAGCCAAATATTCGGCCATTTTAGAAGCAAAATCTTTTGATGCTACAGGATATTACAAAGATTTATGTGAAGCTCTATTGCAAAAAAATGAAAGTAAGATTTTCGAGATTCTTAAGTCGAACGGGTTGACGGAAAAAGCAGCCGATGACATGAAAAAACGAGGCATAGATGTTTACACCCCAGAGTGGTGGCAAAAAGAGATTCTTCCACGAATATCGATTGATGACAAAACTCGCCTGCAATCAGTCTTGGACGAGAGACGAGCACTCCGCACCCATTAGGTTTTTAGTGATACCTATCATGAAAAAAATATGAGCAAACCAGCGCCGTCCAAAGCGAAAAGGCGGTTCCTTTAATTTTCCTACTTAGACACAAAAACACGATGGTTTACCGAAGTTGGAGCACATATCTCGAAGCGCTTGCCACTTACAAAGCGGCGTATAACCAATGCGATTTAGCAACTCAACAGTGGAATGCACGACTAAAGAGCTTCGATACGGATTCCAATCAAGCAAACACCGTCAGCAGCTTAGGTTGTCTGACGGTGATCGGTGCAGGAGTTATCGTCTATGTCTGCGGAGCAGCGGAATCACTTTGGGGCTGGGGTGTTCTTTGGGCTTTTGTATTTGGTGGGTATCATTCACTTGATGAGAAATGCCGTGAATGCCAGAAACAGCGGTTTCTTGCGACAACTCCCTGTCCACGTTTCACGCTGCAAGAGCCAACATACGAACCGCCAGATGAGCATCGCGCCCCGCCGCCCCGCCGCGCACCAAAATTAACCAGTGATCTCGCACTTACAACCCTTGGGTTATCTCGCAGCGCCACGCTTGCAGATGTAAAGAGCGCCTATCGTGAACAAATAAGACAATATCATCCCGACCGAGTAGCTCACCTCGGTGCGGAACTAAAAGACCTAGCTGAGCATAAATCAAAGGAAATCAATGCTGCTTACGAACTGCTGCTGGGCAGCTTCCAAGCCCGCACTGATAAATAGCCCGCATCATGTCAGACGCTACAGAACTCGTTACTTGCTCCGCGTGCGGCCAGAAGAATCGCATTCAGCGCAATGCGTCATCAGGGACATTTCGTTGCGGCGCATGCCAAGCACCTTTAATAACCCCACCGAGCGCGGTATCTGAGTTCTTTCTGAGAACTTTGCGTGGAGTTGTCGCCATCATTGTCTTTGCAATCCCAGTTTATGCGGTCTTTTCGGCCATAACCAATCCAAACCATCCTTCCAGTCAGGCGGCAGCACCAACGCCGCGCCCTTACATCGCAACTAGCTATCCACTTCAGCCACCCAGCCCCACTCCTACGCCGTTCCTTGAGCCAGAACTCCTACTTCCAGACAACGGCGAAACCGTTACTTACAAAGAGGGTCGAGTAAAGGCACCATTTGAGATAAAATCCTCTTACGGCACCAACTATCTCGTAAAACTTTCCGATGCCTTTACCGATAGGCCGGTTCTCACGGTTTTTGTGCAGGGCGGAAACACCGTTGAAATCAACGTTCCACTCGGAACCTACAAAGTGAAGTATGCCGCTGGTAGCCGATGGTATGGCTACACGCATCTGTTTGGCCCACAGACAGCATACAGCAAGGCCAGGGATTTTTTCACGTTTGAGAGGCAGGGCGACCAAGTTAACGGGTTTAGCATTACTCTCTACAAAGTCCAAAATGGAAATCTTCACACCGAACACATAAACCCCGAGGACTTTTGAGGTGTTAGCCGGTTGAGCGAAGGCGACGCGACGTTGCGTCACACTGACGGGTAAATGCCCAACTGATCTTCGTTTGAATCGAAGGAGCACTTTCAGCCGTCCGAGGTGATGCAAACCCCAGGCGGCCCATGGCGTCCATCGAGCTGTCGATCCGCCCCTTGACTCAGCGAAGGTGTAAAAAAGCCGCCAGCGAAGCTCCTAGAGCTGGCACGGGCAGCATTTCGACCAAAGGGGCAGAGGATAGGAAACGGATGCCATCCGACTCGGCCATGAGGAAGTTCCCCTTCGTCTCAAACGAAGTGACGAAAAACGACCATGGAAGCGGCTTTGAGGTCGCAATTTATTTAGGAGTCGTTTCGTAGAGGCATCTGAATAATATCATTCACTTTCAATTTGACTCTCCAATGCACTACCGTCCAGTTAAAAGTCGTTGAAACTCAGTTGGTTGCATATTGTGATAGTTTCATTCCTTGTATGAGTAGTTACAAGTAGCTGATCGAGAGGGTCTTTTGAAAATACGTTCACG
>CAIYQA010000333.1 GCA_903928175.1 uncultured Spartobacteria bacterium
CTACTCGAACGGCTTCTTCCGCAAGCGGAAGAGTCCGGACGGGATCGAATACTTCGAAGTCCGTGCTCAGACGGGCTACCAGTACATCATCGACATCTGCCTGTTCGGGGATCTCATCTGTCAGCGGCCCAGCTACTGCGGGGTCATGTATTCAATTTCCTACTGATGCATCGAGTTATACATGGTTACGAAACTGCACTTCTCTAGAAATGAAGGCAAAATAAGTAAGGCGGGTAAGCCTTATATTGCGCGCCTTTATTTCGGGAAGTGCAGTTTTTGTAACGGTGTTAAAGAATACACCTATAGCAATTTGAAATGGTGTAGGCAGACCTCCTGTGGGTGTAAAAAACAAAAAATAGTTTTTGGCACTCAGTCTATCCAAAGGCAGTTCCATAACAGTATGAAAATATCCTCTCAGAAGAGGAATAGAATTTGTGACCTTTCGCAAGAGGAAGCAGTTAAACTAGCCGAGCAAGCATGTTTTTATTGTGGCGAGATTGCATCGACATTGAGGCACAATGCTCGTAGTAAAAAGGGGTTGTACCCAGCGTGGGTTATGAATGGCATTGATCGTTTGGACTCAAAGATTGGGTATACTTTAGGTAATGTGGTCTCCTGTTGCAAAGAATGCAATCGCATGAAAAACGACACATCGGTCCCTATTTTCGTAGCGAAAATAAAGCGTTTGTACGCTAAAATGTGTGAGAAGGGGTTACAATGAAAAAGTTCTTGCTCCGAATCCTGCTGACCGCGATGGGCCTCCTGAGTGTGGCCGGGGGCAGCCCTGCGTTCGCTCTCGACCTAGGCCGAGTTGATTCTGACGGTCTCGCCGTCTCCCTCGACCATGGCAATATGAGCGTCTTCGGACGGTACAACTTCGGTACCCTCTGGGAAACCAACGATGTCCATGCCGTGCGCTGCACGTATGACTTCGCCACCCTGGGCGGCGCTGCCCTGGCAGCGGTGAACTTGCAAGGGTCCACGATCTATTCGGGCTCGAAAACACTCTCCACCTGCAAGCTCCCCAAGGGGGCGGTAGTGACGAGCGTTTTTCTCGACGTGATCACTTCCCTGGCCGTCGGGAGTACCACGACCGCCGTATCGGTGAGTTCTGGGCTTTCCGTGGGGGACTTGTATGCTGCGGTCGCAAGTAGCTCGGTGACTGCAGGCATTCTCGCCGGGGTTCCCGTAGGAACGGCAGCCTCAGCTTTGAAAATCACTGCCGACTCCACACCCCAAATCAACACGGGAGCGTGGCCGCTCACAGGCGGCAAGTTTTACGTGCTGATTCAATATCTTATGAGCCAAACGCTCTAAAGGAGACCCGTCATGTTTAATAACGTACAAGTTGCAGCCGGTATGCCCACGCAGCTTTCCAAGACAACGCCCTTGGAGCAGGCGGGGGTTGTTATCCACAAAACGAAGTGCTTGGCCAAATGCTACTTCAATGTGGCTGCGCAGACGGGTGGCACGGCCCCCGCAGGGAGCTACAGCCTTCTCGATGACTTGGGGAATACGGTCGTCCTGCCGAAGGGAGCCTACGTGACGAATGCGGTTCTCGTCGGCGTGGCGAGCTTCGTGGGGACCTCGGCCACGATTGCTTTCACCTTCCTAACGGCGGGCGATCTGCTCGCGGCCACGGCCATTACCTCTTTGACGGCCAACACAATCGTTGCGGGCGTGCCAGTTGGAACGGCGGCCACTTGGAAGGGGCCGGCAACGGCTACTTCGCAAGACCCGTACTCGCCTGCAATGGGGGTCATTCCTCAGGCAACTGTCGCCACCACGACTCTTACTGCGGGGAACATCGCAATTTTCCTGGAATACGTGATCCTGTAAATTTGGTTCAGGGCGCCCTGCATGCGCGGGGCGCCCGCGCCTTTCGGGGGGATGAATGAGTGAATTGATCCGCAGGCCCATCCAGACCATCACCTTCACCCCCGTGGTGACGGCTTCGAGCGCGTACAGCGCAGGAAACTGTGTGGGGACGCTCTTTGAACTGAAGGGGGCGGTCTTGGACGGCAGTGGGGTAGCCCTCGTCAGGAGCATTCTTGCACTCTCCCAGGGCACTTCGGCCGCTGCCCTGGCTCTGGTGCTCTTTTCCAATAAGCCTGCCGGAACTTTCACGGACAAGACGGCGTTCAATCCTTCTGCGGCGGACACCCTCTTGATCACCGCCTACACGACCTTCGGCGGCACTTGGCACAACTTCGGTACCTCTTCCGCGTCGAGCGATATCGACAGGGATATCGCAGCGCATGTGGTCGCCCCGGATGCTCTCAACCCGGGCGTTTCCACTTCCCTCTGGGGAATTCTCTACACGACGGGTACACCCACGTTTTCCACCACGTCGGATCTCACGGTCAAGATTTCTCTGGAGCAATACTGAGGAGCGCGCATGTTCCATCTGCTTGCTAGAAAGCCAGTCGGGACAATCTACCTCAACTGCGCCAGCACCAATATCACCACCTCCGCCTGGGTTCAGCTCATTGCAAGCATCCCCCTTGCCGCCACGGGGATTGAAATCTTCAACCCTTCGGACGCAAAGATCCAGCTTTCGTTTGGGCCCGCCGGATCTGAAACCCTGGCCCAATACCTCGTGCCCTACACCATCATCCCCGGGGGCTCCACGGGCGTTCTCCCCGTGGAGGTCCCCTGCAAAACAAGGCTCTCTGTGCAAGCCATTGACCAAAACGTCACTGGGGATTATTTCGTCATCAACTTCTTCGCATGAAAAAACTTCTACTTGCTTTTTGCATGCTCCCCGCCCTTGCACGCGCCGCCCCCGCCCCATGGGTGTACGGTGCCAATTCCAAATCCCTGAATCTTCAGACGGGCATTGAGCTTCCTTTCTCTTCCACCCCTGGGGGCTGTCCAGCCGTCGGGTACGACTACCTCTACGTGAAGTCGGATGATCAGCTCTACCGCATGAATTCCGCGTGCGTGGAAGTTTTGATCCCAAACTCAGGTGCAGTCTTTTACCAGACGCTCAAGGCCAACGGAATTTCCCGCCCGCAAGAAGCCAACATCAACTTCTCCAGCAATTTTTCCGTCACGGATGCCGCGCCTAGCACGACGGTGGACATTACCAACGTCCCCGTGACGGCGCTCAATAGCGGAACTGGGGCATCGAGCAGCACTTTTTGGCGCGGGGATGGGACGTGGGCTACGGGGGGTGGGGGCGGCACTGGGCCTACGGGGGC
>CAIYQA010000334.1 GCA_903928175.1 uncultured Spartobacteria bacterium
AACTGGCTGAAGATGCTCTCCCTTGTAGGGGGCTACCCGAGAAACCCAGCGTCGCGACTCGTCCAATACCCGTTGCCAAACGTTGAGCCGATTTGTACCAGATCCGTCCATATCGAGGTAAAGAAATGGTATTTTCCCGACACTTTTAGCAGCAGGCCATTTTCGACACCAGTCGTGGCCACCTCGGTTCCCGGATCGCCCTTCTTGATCAATGCCTCAGGATACTGCTCCACAATATCCAAGGTCACCCTCCCCAATTCCCCATGAGCGGAACCTGCCGACAGACATGCGGCAACCAGGCCAAATAGTTTCACAAAGTTGAATCTGATTTTCATCAGTCAATTTCTAGCGTTTGTTCCGAAACCAGACAGACATCCGCCGTCCCGGCCTTTGCCGGCTCCCAGTTGTCGCGCACGAGGCTCTTACCCTCATCCCAGCCGCCCGCCCGCAGCGGGGTCGCGCACACGGTGCAAAGCCACAACGCCGCGGCCACCTGCAACTGGAATGAATATCGCTTCTGCATGAAGCTGTTCCCGTTAATTTTGCCCGATAGGTTGAAAGCCTCCGCAGACCACCACATCGGCCTTCCGCGCCTTCGGTGTGATGTTCCACGTCACCAACTTGCCATCCTTCACCGTCCCGGTGAGCACCACGCCGCCTTGCAGGTGCAGCTTGAAATCCACATCCCATTCCGAGGGCCATGCCGGCAGCAGGTAAATCTTGCCGTTGCCTTCCTGCGCCAGCATCCGCTGCAACGCGATTGAGCCGCAGCCGAAATGATCCCAGTCGGGAATGCCGTCCGTGATCTCATTGCCGTAAATCGGGAAACGCAGGGCGTTCGAGGCATGACGAAAACGGATATCCAACCCCTTGGCCGCTTCTTTGGCGTTGCCCGCATAGGCCCAACCGATATCATCCTGTGGCCAGCATTTGTCGCCGAAAGTGTTCTTGCAGGTGCGATGCTCCATCGTCCACTCCACCAGATCCTGGCTACCCATGGCCAACCCATAACAGCGGAACGGGAACACCGGATAAAGCTCGGCATTCTCGCCGTTGCCCTGATGCTCCCAATGCTCCGCCGGAGCGATGGCCTGGCGGCCCGCAATGGTCTGCAGCGACACGTCGGGGATTTCAGCCCGGAACCGTTTCCAGTTCGCCTGATCCTCTGCCGTGCCCGCCTTGATCGCCAGCAATTGGTCCAGACAGAAGCGCAGGCCGGCCACATCGGGCGAGGAGTTGACGGTGATCCACCACGTCTCCAACGCCTGCCCCGGATCAATACGCAATTTGCCATCGGGTCCGCGCAGGTAATGCTTGTCGAAGAACAGCAGAATTTCACGGGCGAAGGGAACCAACCGCTCGTCGCGGAACTTCGTATCGCCGGTGTAGTTGACGTAGTCGGTCATCATGGCCACCGTCTCGAGACCGCTGGTGAAGTAGTAATCGTGGTAGTCGCCCTTGTACTTCTCCCCCGGCTTGGTTTTCGGCGGTGGGGCGCCGCAACTGCCTGTATGGGGCGAGACATTTTCGCGGTAAAAGGCGCCCTCGTGCTCAAAATGTTTCAAGGTGATCGCCTTGCGCATCGGCAGC
>CAIYQA010000335.1 GCA_903928175.1 uncultured Spartobacteria bacterium
AGATTGAAGCAACCCTCTCCCGTAGCCACCTTCAACTGCATACGACCCATTTCCTTAAACACGATCGAAAACTTCTCAGCCACATTACACCACTTTTATTTGCACCCGAGAATGGGTCATCCGCATTTTCCTGCTTTCCTGAGTTCCTGATTCTCTATTGCCTTTTGGTCTCAACCCGTTGAGGGCTGGACAACGGCCGGGGTTGCGCTCAAATAAGGGACACCCATGCGCATCCTCGCCATTGACCCTTCGCTGCGTTCCACCGGCTTCGCCGTGTTGGAGCGGCTTGCGGGCGCGAAGGTGAGGGCGCTGGAATATGGGACCATCTCCAACCCGGCCAAGCTCCTGCCTTCCTCCTGCCTCGTGGCGATTCACGAACGGCTCGCCGAGTTGATCGTCCGCCACCAGCCCGAATGCGCGGCGGTCGAGGCGGTGATTTTTGTGCAGAGCCACCGGACGGCAATCACGCTCGGGGCGGCGCGCGGTTCGGCGATTCTTGCGCTGGCCCAACGCGGGCTGCCTGTTTTTGAATACGCCCCGACCGACGTGAAGCAAGCGGTGGTGGGGCGCGGCGGCGCGTCCAAGGACCAGGTCGCCTTCATGGTTCGGGCGCTGCTCGGGTTGACGGAGACGCCGCAAGCGGACGCCGCCGATGCGCTCGCCATCGGTCTCACCCATTTTCAAAGCCACGACTCCGTGCAACGCGGCCTCAAAATCGTGCAGCGCATATGAAACTGGAAACCCGCTGGCTTGGCCGCATTGCATTTGAAGAGGCCCTCGCGCTCCAGGACGCCTTGGTGGCCGAACGGGTCGCCCCGGAGCCGGATGCCGCGCTTCCGCCGGAGGTGCTTCTTTTGCTCGAACACGAGCCGGTGTACACCATCGGGCGCAACCCGGATCAATCCAGCCTGCGCGACGCGGCCCACCTACCGCATCCCGTCGTGCAGATCAACCGGGGCGGGCAGGCCACCTATCACGGGCCGGGGCAACTGGTGGGCTACCCGATCCTGCGCCTCGCGGCGCGCGGGCAGGATTTGCATCGCTACCTGCGCGAGCTGGAGGAAGTGCTCATCGAGACGCTGGCGGAATACGGCGTCGCCGCCTCGCGGCGCGAAGGGCTCACGGGGGTGTGGGTGGGCCCACGCAAGATCGCCTCCATTGGCGTCGGCGTGCGGCGCTGGATTTCCATGCACGGGTTTGCCCTCAATGTCTGCGGCGACTTGACCCCGTTCAACGAGATCACCCCGTGCGGGATCGTGGGTGTGGAGATGACCAATCTGGAGCGGGAGACCGGCCAGTGCGCCGACGTTCGTTCCGTGGCCGATCGCGTGGCTGCGGTGTTCGCGCGGCGCTTCTTTTGTGAAGAATGAAACCGCGCTTGAGCCCACAATTTTTGGGTTTAATGGTGGCCCTCGCGGCCCTCGCGCTCTACCTGCCGACCCTGGGCTACGATTTTGCCTATGACTCTGTGGTGCAGGTCCAGAATGACAGTTTCATCCACCAGCCCCGGCATTTCGCCGACGTCCTTTCGCTCCGGGTGCTCGGGATGGACATCCTGGATTTCAACCGGCCCGTGAACCTTTTCACGCTGCTGGTGGATTCCCTGCTTTGGGGGAAAAATCCGGCGGGTTTCCGGTGGACGAATTTGCTGCTGCACGGGGCGGCGGCGGCCTTCTTGTTTCGTTGGCTGCGGCTCATGACCCAGCAGCTTTGGCCTGCACTTCTGGGAGCGCTTTTTTTCGCGGTGCACCCCTTGCAATGCGAGGCGGTGGTGGAGGTGGGCTACCGCGAGGATTTGCTGGCGACGCTCTTTCTCCTTGTCGGCCTGAACGCCGCTTTCGCATTCCAGCCGGGTGAAAAGGGAAAGACGTGGGGGCCTGCGCTGCTTGCGGTGGGGAGCTTCTTCCTGGCGGCGGCCTCCAAGGAAACGGGCATCGCCGGGCCGGTGGCACTCGCCGCATTTTGGTGGCTCTTCCGCAGGGAAAAACCCCAAGCGCGCCGCGGGTGGCTGCTTCTGCTCACGGCCACCACCCTTGTCGTCGGCACCTTTTATGCCCTGCGTTTTGCCTTGGAACCCAAGCCGTCGCTGATTTTCAAAGAGTCGCCCCACGCCATCGCCCCTCCGGGGATCGATTGGCTGCTGGTGCAGTCGAGGATATGGAGCGCCGAGTTCCTGCGGATCGTCTGGCCCTCGCAGCTTTGCGCCGATTACGGCCCGTATCATCTGCGCACGATTGCTCCTGTGGGGGCATTGATCGGCGTCCTCACATTGGGAGTGCTGATGACGATTTTCTCGGTTCAGAACCGCAAAATCGCCTTGGCGTGCACGCTTTTTTGGGCTGCTCTTCTGCCCGTGGCCAACCTGATCCCGATCTACTGCCCCATGGCGGACCGTTATCTTTACCTGCCGCTGGTGGGGGTGGCGCTGCTGCTCGCGCTCGCGCTGGCTGCCCTGCGGCCCGGCGCGGCCCGTGCAATGGGTTGCGTGGCGGCTCTGGCAGCGGTTGCCGCGCTGGCCGCCGTCACGGTGCGACAGCAGAGCGTTTGGAAGGACGCCTCTTCGCTCTGGCGCGCGACCGCTCAGGAAAATCCGACCTCCTACAAAGCCTGGCTGGGCCAGGGGTACGCCTGCCTGGACCGGGGGGACCCCGCCGCCGCGCTCCTCCATTTCCAACACGCCTCCGCCCTTGCTCGACGGAAAAGCGCCGAGCCGTTTGCGGGCCTCGCGCTGGCGTTCGACGCGCTGCACCAACCCCGACAGGCAGCCGAAGCGCTCGCCCTTGCTACAAAGCTTGATTCCCGCTACGCCCGGCCCGACAC
>CAIYQA010000336.1 GCA_903928175.1 uncultured Spartobacteria bacterium
GCAAGAATACCGTGCCGGAGCGGATGTTTTTAAAGCGTTGGGACATTCCAGCCGGTTGTTGATCGTGGACGCTTTGACCCACGGGGAGCGATGCGTGGCTGATCTCACCCAACTCATCGGATGCGACACCTCGACCGTCTCTAATCATCTTTCCATCTTGCGAAACGTGGGACTCGTTGCCGACGAACGGAGAGGACAGCAGGTTTTTTACCGGCTTGCCACACCCTGCGTTACCAAGGTCTTCGCCTGCCTCGAAGAAGTGCGCGCGACGCGCGAAAACTACCGTTAATTTTCATGCCAACTAATTGCGCTTTTGGCCAAACCTCCAATCTCAAATTTCCTTAACCCGTCCATTCCAAACTCATCCAAACTATGAAAACCGTATCCGTCCAAGAACTCCAAAAAATCCTCGCCTCTGGTGATCCCATCGAACTGATCGACGTCCGCACCCCGGCCGAATATGCCGGGGTTCACGTCCCCGAAGCGCGTCTCTGCCAACTCGACGGCCTCGACTGCGGCGCGATCATCGCCTCGCGCAAGGGAGGCGTGCATTCGGCAGTCTATATTCTTTGCCATAGCGGCGTCCGGGCCAAGAAAGCGGCAGACAAGTTCGCCGATGCCGGGTTTACCGACACTGTCGTGGTGGAAGGGGGCACGCAGGCTTGGGTTGATGCGGGGTTGCCGGTGGAGCGGGGTGCCAAAGCGGTGCTCCCGCTGGATCGCCAGCTTCAATTGACCGTCGGAGCACTCGTCATTACGGGTGTGCTGCTCTCCCACTATGTGAATCCGAATTGGATATGGCTTTCCGGCTTCGTAGGCGCTGGCTTGATGATGGCGGGGGCCACGGGGTTTTGTCCGATGCGGAACCTGATCGCCCTGATGCCGTGGAACCAAAAAGGCAAATGCTGCGGCGGTGGGTCCTGCTGTTCCTGCTAAAACGATTCTAAACCACCAGAGAACCTTATGAGCCGAAAGAAAATTGTGATTATTGGCGGCGTGGCAGGCGGTGCGTCGTGTGCGGCCCGGTGCCGGAGATTGGATGAAACCGCAGAAATACTCCTTCTCGACCGCGGCCCGTATGTTTCCTTCGCGAACTGCGGCCTGCCCTACTACGTGGGCGATGTGATCAAGGACGAGTCGAAGCTCCTGCTAGCCAGCGAGGCGCTCTTCCGCGACCGCTTTAACATTGAGGTCCGCACTCGGCACGAAGCGGTAGCCATCGACCGCGACAAGCGCGAAATCGAAGTCCGGGAACTCGCCACCGGGCGGGTTTATCGGGAATCTTATGACGTGCTTGTTCTCTCGCCGGGCGCTATGGCGGTTCGTCCGCCGCTTCCAGGGATCGATTTGCCAGGCATTTTTGTAATGCGCAGCATCCCGGACAGCCGGGACGTTCGCGCATGGATTGACGCAAAACAGGCCAAGAGCGCCGTGGTTGTGGGCGGAGGCTTTATCGGGCTGGAAATGGCGGAGAACCTTGCCCACCGGGGACTCTCGGTGACGGTGGTGGAAATGCTCAACCAAGTGATGCCGCCGCTCGACCCCGAAATGGCTCAACCGGTGCAGCAGCACATGAAGGATCACGGCATTAAGATGGCGCTGGGCGATGGCGTTGCCGGATTCGAGACGAACGGAACGGGGCAGCTCGTGGTCAGCACCAAATCCGGCGCGGCACACGCGGGTGATCTCGTCATCCTCGCTATCGGAGTGCGCCCGGAAACCGCTCTTGCCAAAGCAGCGGGGCTGGAATTGGGCGAACGCGGCGGCATCCGGGTCGATGATCAGATGCACACAAGCGATCCCCATATCTGGGCCGTGGGCGATGCCGTGGAAACCCGCGACATCGTCACCAACCAAGCCACGCTCATTCCTCTCGCCGGACCCGCCAATCGTCAGGGCCGCATCGCCGCGGATGTCATCTGCGGGCGCGATTCGCATTTTCGGGGAGTTCAAGGCACCGCCATTTGCGGCGTGTTCGGCATCGCCGTCGCCAGCACCGGCGCGAGCGAAAAGGCGCTCCAGCGCGCGGGCATCACCGATTACGAGAAGGTTTACCTGCATCCCAACCATCACGTCGGCTACTACCCCGGCGCAAAATCGATCAACCTCAAGTTGATCTTCCGCAAGTCGGACGGGCGCATCCTCGGCGCGCAAGCCGTGGGTGAGGCGGACGTGGCCCGGCGCATCGACGTGATCGCCACCGCCATCCAGTTCGGCGGCACCGTCTATGATCTGGAGGAAGCGGAACTCTGCTACGCCCCCCAATTCGGCGGAGCCAAAGACCCGGTGAACTTCGCGGGCATGATCGCCTCCAATGCGTTGCGAGGGGACAACCCCTTGGCCGACTGGGGGCAACTCGGTTCTGAGAGTGTGTTCCTCCTGGATGTGCGCGACCCCGACGAATTCGAGGAAGGCCACATTCCCGGAGCGGTCAACCTCCCGCTTAATGAGATTCGCTCCCGCATGGAAGAACTGCCACGCGACCGTGAAATCTCGATCTACTGCGGAGTGGGCCAGCGAGCCTACTATGCCACGCGCATCCTGCTCCAAAACGGCTACCATGCGCGCAACCTGGCCGGGGGCATCCGCACCTACAAACAAATCGAGGCAGCCAATCGCTACTAATTATGAGAATGCTGCTACGGCGTGTGTTGAATCTCTTGCTCTACCTGAGCTTTTGCACAATGGCTGGAACTGGCCTTCTCATGGCTTTCCGGTTGATACCGGGAAGCCGCGGGGGACAGGGGCTGGAAGTATTGGGCTGGAATCGGCATGAATGGGGCGATTTGCACACTTGGGTTTCCTACCTATTCATCGCGTTAGTAGTGCTGCACTTGGTTATCAACTGGGCGTGGCTTGCGAAGGTTGCGGCCAAGGGGCATCTTTGGCGCGTAGTCATAGGGCTCATCGTGGGTGTTTCAATCATCGCGGCGTTCCTTCTCCTGCCGGTCACACACCGCGAATTGGCTCAAATGAAAAGACACCGGCCGGTGGAATGAAAAGTGAGCCAATTCGTGCCCTGGGGGTGCAATTAAAAGTGGTGTAATGTGGAGACTTTGCATTCAGCGCCAACGCATACCAGCGTGGGCATCGCCCCACGTCCCCCCAAATGACAGAGCAAAAGGGCTGAAAGCCC
>CAIYQA010000337.1 GCA_903928175.1 uncultured Spartobacteria bacterium
CCACTGGACAACCTGTGGTGCATGCGCCACCCATTCGACGTCAGATAGTCTGGCTTCAGCTCGCTCGCTGTGAGCGGCAATGGGACAAACTGTCATTAAGGCAGTTGCAGCGGTCCCTTGATTTGCTCGAACAAAATATTCAACAAGAGCCCAACGACGATAGAAACATCCGCCTATGGTTACAAGGGGCTAGATTCCAGTCGCCACCGCCCTCTCTTGCTTTGGCCGCTGACCGAGTCGCTACGTGGAGAATGCGTGGGGACTCGCTCGACGCAATCTATTACCTCTATGTTCTAAAGATGCTGGAGGCTTTGGACGGTTCTGCAATTGCAGCAAACGAGGCTGAGCGGAACATCGAGATATGCCGGGGAAAGGCTGGGTTTCGACGAGATCGCACTCGCAGCTTTGAGTGGCTCGGAGAGGGAATAGGGCTCCGTCGGCTGGTTCATCAAGATCAACTTAGCGGATGGGATGAAGCAAAAGGATTCTGGAGGAACACGAAAGCACTACTTCGCGTTCAAGGAATTGTGAGCCGAATCCATGCCCCACAGGCAGGCGAGATTGAACTGAGATGGGGCGTCAAGGCTTTCTTTGCTCCCGCTGTTGCTGGTATGGCCCATGGGCGCGATGAGAATCGTGCGGTTTCCTTTTATCTGGGATTCAGTTACGAAGGACTTCGCGCGTGGTCCGTAGAATCGACGTGATGTAAAGCCCGGAGTGCATGCATTGATCTGTTACCTTGATCGATAAAAAAGAACCCGTTGCACAGTGCATCGGATTCTTTTTCCCGTCCCGCACCAAACCAAATCCGTCCACGAGGGCGAGATTAGTTCAGCAGAGGCGCGGCTAACCCGACATGATTGTCGAGGAGACCATGGAGGGCGTCTGTGCGGCGGGGGAGTTCGATCAGGTTGCCTTTGAGCGCCTCGGTGCAGGCGTTGAGGAGACTCCAGACGTTGCGCGGCTCGAAGTCGTCGTGGCGGGGTCGCCGCCATTCCCTGAGGACTTCGGGGATGGTCCGGTTATCCGTAACACCCATTCCTAACTGCGTTCACTCTCTCCAATCATTTGGTGCGGAACGGGCATTCATCGGCGCTCGCAACTTGAAGCCGGACCATTGAGCTACCCATTTTCAAAAACGCATCTCCCTTTCCCGTAAGCGACTCCGCTCCGGATTCTCCCATGATGACTTGACTCTCGATGCCGCTGCGGACACGTAACGCAAGCTGGGCGGGGAGGTTGGATCGGAGGTTCGTACTGATGACTTCCGCCTTTGGGTTCTGCGTTGCGATGATCACATGGATGCCAGCGGCCCTTGCCTTCTGCGCTAGACGGCGCAGACTGGTTTCGATCTCTTCCTTGGCTTGCTTTTCGGATGTCAGATCCGCGTATTCATCGAGAACGATCAGCTTCCACGGCATCCGTTCCCCGTCCGGCACCGCTGCGTTGTATTCAGTGATGCTGCGCACGCGGCGGTCCCTGAAGCACCTGTAACGGGCTTGCATGTCTTCGACCGCAATTGACAGCATGGCGATTGCCTCGCTGTCTTCGAAGCCGATCTTGCCGTCCAGATGCGGGGCGTCCTCGAAGTGGAATAACTCCGTTGATTTAGGGTCGATCAGGCCGAGGCGGAGTTCTTCCGGAGTGTAGTGGCCCACCAATCCACAGAGAATCGTGTTGAGTGCTACGGACTTACCGCTGCCCGTGGTGCCTCCGATGAGCAAGTGTGGCGAATCAGAGGACGAAAAGTTGATGCCAACCGGATTTCCGCGGCGGTCGACGCCGAGCAGAGCCTCAAGGCTTCCTTTCGGCCGTTGCCAGCCCTCATAAATTTCTTTTGCGGAGATAAAATAGCGATCTTCGTCGCGCTTTGGAACGTCCAGCAAGCAATAGCCGAGATGATTACTGAACCGAATACTTTGCGACTCCTCCAGCTCCAGAGCCAGCTTCAGGGCATCGGCTCGAGCGCTGAGTTTATTCGGATCCACCCCGAGGCCGGGCTTCAGCCGATAGAGCACCGAGGCAGGCCCTTCCTCGAAGCGGGGTACATCTTGTGGCGGGCGGACGTCTACACTGAATGATCCGAATGTGTCGAGAATCCGTTGGTAGCGAGATATCAGTGTTTTGGCGTCGAGTTTCCCAACCTGCGCGACGGACTGGTGTCGTCCAACA
>CAIYQA010000338.1 GCA_903928175.1 uncultured Spartobacteria bacterium
CACCGGGTGATTGCTGCAAAGGATCCCTCCCGACGTTTCCAGCCCCCCGCACGCGAACGTCTTGCGCCTTCCGGGCTGCCGCTGTCGTTCAGAGCGCCGCACTGGCCGGGGAGCAAGGGGGCCGCCGCCTCCAGCCGGCCGAAAATGCCACAGTCGGGGAGCGGCTCGCGCCAGCCCGGCGGCACCCGCCGGCAGTGCTGCCTCACACCCGACCCCCACCTGTCGCTACTGCACAACTACGGCTACAGGTACTACAACCCGGCTACCGGCAGGTGGGTATCACGAGACCCGATCGGGGACAATATTCATCGTACGTTAATCGTCTGCCCCTGTATCGAGCGGGTGAGGAAGTCCGTGAAATCCCTATGGTGAAGGATTCTCAGCCGATAAATCGGGATTTTAAATTGATTGAAGGTGATCTTGTTAAAGCTCGTGCGGTTGTGTTTTGAGTATGTAAGCGCGGTCCCTACCTGTTGATGGCCGAATTGGCATCGTGGCGTTTTACCAAATTGTCATCGTGGAATATTTCTGAAATTTCCACGCTCGCGTCGTATTTCAGGGCCGCTGTCGTCGTGGAAATCGCCTCACTGTTCCACAGCGGGCGCGACCGCTGCGGCGGGTGCAAACCGGGGCAATTGCCCCAGACCCCAGGATTTTCAAGGCATTGACGGATGCTCCCAACGATGGTTTGACGACGCGGAAGGGAGTACCTTGAGGAGGTCCGCCCGCGCCTGATGCTGCACGCCCAGGAGCGCGCCCTGTTCCTCACCAGCTATGGCGAGCCGTTCAACCCCGACGTGCTCAGCCGCATGGTCAGCAAATGGCTCAAGCAGGCCGACGTCGGCCGCCCCGGAAGCTGCCATTTGCTCAGATCCACCTGCGCTACCCACATGTTGGAAGGCGGTGCCGACATCCGCTTCATCCAGCAGCTCCTCGGCCACGAGAAGCTCGAAACCACCGCGATCTACACCCAGGTGAGCATCGAGCAGCTAAAAGCCGTCCACGGCAAGACACACCCGGCCGAGACCGGCAAAAAGTCATGAGAAAGCGCACTGGCCAAAGTTCCGGCATGAGTTATCATCCCCGTATGGCCGCAGTCCTGAAAACAGTCCATGCAACCGTCTCCGCTGACGGCACCGTCACCCTCGACGAACCCGTCGCCGGTCCCACCACGGCCGTCCTGACGTTCCTGGTCGAAGAGTGGGTGCCCAACGCCGAAACCCTCGAAGCGATGGCCGAGCCGGTTGAAGCCCTGCCACGACATCGCTCCGCCAAAGCAGCCAAAGCCGCGCTCGGAATCTGATGCGCGAACTCATCTTCAAGCGCCAGTTCAGCAAGGACGTTGAACGGATCAAACGCACGGGCCGCGACATGAGCCGCCTCGCGGAAGCCATCGACCTGCTCGCGGAAGGCACGCCGATGCCGCCGATCAACCGCGATCACGCGCTCGTCGGAAACTTCAAGGACTACCGCGAATGCCACCTCGGTGGCGACTGGCTGCTGCTTTACCAGATCACCGCCAAAACCGCAGTCCTCGTTCGCACGGGCAGTCACGCGGACCTTCTCGACCTCTGAAAAACCGGAAGAATTTCCTTCCTTTAGCCGCCCTGAGCCGCTATCACTGGGCTTGGAAAATGGCCTACTTCAGCACAGCAACCGCACCTGAGCGCCGCAATCCCACCGGAAAAAATCCGCGTCTGGGATTTTTTTCCGATGTCTAGCAAAACGCACCCGGCAAACCGCCGCCAACCCGCACAACCGCGCCGGAAAATCCGCCCTACGGCTACGAAAAGCGCGTCGGGTATCCCCCATTGGCCATCCAAAGACCCGATTGGGGAAAGGGGAGGGATCAACCTTTATGGGTTCGTCGGGAATGATGGAGTGGATTGGGTGGATGTTCTTGGGCTGGAAGGTGATTGTCCCGCGAGTTTTGATATTCGGGATGAATATATTACTTGGGCAGACCAGGCATGGCAGGATACAGTTAGTTCGGTTAAGCCAGATAGGGAAGGTGACCCAGCCAAGCCAATGACCGAGTCGGGCGTGCTTATATTTGAAATCCTTAGGCGGCGTAAAGAAATAAACCTTACAAACACGGTCATTTACATGGTATGATTTTGTAGTTCCATTCACCGTGAAATCTGTTCGGCTCAAGATGTATGGCATCCAGTTCCTCCTTTGACACTTTACGTCCTATCGGATATTTCCTTCGATCAAGGCGACAAATGACTTTGAGTCCCTTGGCTGTTGTTGTATGAGCTATGAGTTGCACCACTGTTTCGTGGTCCTGGAGTGGTTGCCCCTTCCAATTTGTTGAAATGAACGAGAACAAGCGATGCTCTATCTTGTTCCACTTGCTTGTTCCCGGGGGGAAATGGCAGACGCTGATAGTAATGCCGGTTTCATTCGCCAGCTTTTGCAGCTCCAGCTTCCACAGCCGCAGGCGCGCGCCATTGCTACCGCCGGAATCTGCGGTGATCAGCAATGCATTTGCCTTCGGGTAGAGTTTCCGTCCTTCATATTTCCACCAACCTCTTATTGACGCCACTGCGAACGCTGATGTGTCATGATCGGTTCCAACATTGACGAACCCCGTGTTCTTTCCAATGTCATAGATCCCGTAGGGATACGCCCGCGGCACGTCGGGCCCCGGAAAATCATGCCCTTGAACCGGCCGGGGCTGCTTGGCGGGGTGCCATTCCCGGCCGCCGTTCTTGTAGTTTCCGAGGATTTCTTTCTTTTTCGTGTCCACTGATATGACCGGCAGTCCCAAGGCCAGAGCCTTCTTCACCGAGGTGTTGATGTGCCGGAACTGTGCGTCACGGTCTTCATGGTCCGCGCCTTCCTCGGTTTTCCGGTTGCCCTGCAGACTGTAGTTTTCCTTATGCAGGAACTGAGCAACTTTGGTATGGCTGATGGGATGCTTTTTCTTTGTTAATTCAGCGGCTATGGCACGGGTGCTTTTGGTGACCCACTTCAAAGGCGACTCGGGGTCGCCGCGGGTTCCGGGGTCGATCAGGCGCTCCATGGCTTCAATGATCTTGGGGTCATGGATTTCGGCGGACTTCCGTCCGGCTCCCGTGTTGCGGACTCGGCCCAAAGGAATAATCCGATGCTCTTCGAGCTCCCGAATGCCATTGTATATTGTTGGGCGGGAAAGCCCACACGCACGTTGAACAATCGAAATCCCGCCGCGACCGATTGCCATGGCTTCGGCTGCGGCGGTGATACGTTTGGCACGCTCGTCCAAATGCGGCCAAATCGCTTGAAACTTTTGCCTAAGGGCTTTGATTTCCTTCACGGAGGAAGCAATTAAGTGATCTTAAGCACTTTGTCAAGTTTATTTATTTACGCCGCCTAATGTCTGAGTTCATGTATTGCTCGACCGCCCGCCAAGCGGTGTTGAAGAAGTAGTGGGTGGTATCGGTGCCGTCGTTCGAGGTGATGCGGCGGGTCAGGCCGTCGTAGGCATTGGTCTGAACAACCGTGGAGCCGTCCTTGACCTCGATGAGGCGGTTCCAGGCGTCCCACTTGAGATCGTACCGCGTGTCCCAGTTACCCGGGGCAATGTCGGAGGTCTGGTTACCGACCTTGTCGTAGGCGGGCTGGACCACTCCGGCGGGGTTGGTGACCGAGGTGATTTCGTTGGCGCGGTTGTGGCTGCGGGACTGGCTGAGATTGGAGTCGTCCTCGTTGTCGTAATGGTTCCAATTTCCGATCGAGTCGTAGCACCAGTCCTCGTTCTGCTGGCGGTTGTCGATGCCGGTATAGTCCGGCGCGGTTCCGGTCAGGTTGCCGAGCTGGCGCTGGACGACCTGATAGAGCCCGTCATACCAGTAGAAGTTGTCATGGCGGCCCGCCTCGGCACCGCCGCTGTTATGGGCGAGCTGGTTGCGGCGCCACTTCCGGTTCGACGCCCGGTTGTAGCCGTATGTAACGTTTTCAATCACGGCGGTTGCTTGCACCCATAGAACCTCGACCACCCTGCCGAAGTTGTCAAGGCCACTGTATTTGTCGCTGGCCGTGCTGGTCCCGGTCTCGTAGGTCAAGGTCGCCGCAGCGGAGGAAATTGCGCACGACGGCGAAGACATTGGGACGGAGCGGCCCCATGGTGGCACGGTGGAATTTTTCATAGCTGGCAATAAAATTTACTCAATGGTTGAGTAAAGATTGACAAAG
>CAIYQA010000339.1 GCA_903928175.1 uncultured Spartobacteria bacterium
AGAAAGAACAGTCCACCCAGGCATTTTACGAAGTAATAGGCGTGAACGGGGAACAGAGAGAGGGGGGCGAGATGAAAACGAAAGCTCGGAACGAAGCTCAACAGGCCGAAGCACTGAGTCTTGATCACCCAACCCGCCAGAACGATGGCGGCAAACAGCATCGCGTAGGGCCTCCTTTGCCCCTCCTCTTTGCACACACAAAGCGCCAGCAAGGCGGTGAGGCCGATCGGCAAAAGATAGGTCGCCATGAGCCAGGGATCGGAAACCCCTGCGACGATTGAAAGCAGCAGCACGAGCGAGAGAAAACCGATGCGCCTATTTTTGATCCATTGCACGCTACAAAGCAAAATCAAGAGGCCATACAAATTCGTGCCGTTATGGGAAAGCGCATAAGATGCAAATCCCGGGGCGTAAGCGTAGCGTCCGCAAAACAACAGAAAGAGAGGCAGGAATATCGCTGTTTTCCTCGCTCCCAATGTTTTCGCAATGAGTCCGCACAAAACCGCGTTCCCGACGAAGAACAACCATCCCAAAACCACGATCCCTTCGGGGTTGAGGCCAAAAATCCAGTAAACCAGGAAATGCAGCGGGACGAGTGAAAGCAGCCAGTTATCCGGGGCAAAATTGTAATCCTTCAAAAACCCCCAGCCGTAGGCGTGCAGCCCGGACCACAAATTCTCCGGAAGGGTAATATCCGCATCCGGCCCGAAAAAATGAATCGTCACCTTCAAGCTGGCGTAAAGCCCTGCGCAGCCGATGAACCCCAGCAGCAGGAGCATCAGGGGGCGCTTGAAAGAGAAATTTAGCATGGTGAGCGGGTAAATGCGTAAAAAGCTCCCCCTCGCGCGGGGAGACAGGCGGAGGACACCGTTCACCAACGCTCAGACCCGCATGCAGGCGACAACGTCTTGATGATCGGCCCAGCCAAATTCCGTAAAGTTGACCAACCGCAAGCCCTCCAGCTTTTCAAGCTCCGCGAATACCCAGCGCGGCGACACCAGCGAAACTCCGTAATTCTCGGAAACCCCGAAATTCTTTTTCTTGGGATAATTCAAATAGCCAAACCCCTTCCGTTCGTACTCGCGCAACAACTTGGGAAGGGCGTCGGGCTGCAAACCGTAGGTCGCCGTCCTTTCCCTCATCCGCCGGGCCACGAAACGCCCGTGCATCGTGAACAGCAACAAGCCGTTTTTGCGAAGCGCCTTGTGGAAAAATTCCAGAAACTCGATGCAGCGCTCCTTGTTCAAGTGGGTGAGCAAAGACCCCACGTAGATCAGATCGTAGTCTCCCGGCAAAGCCGTGTCCTTGGGCAATTCCGCGGCGTAAACAGGGGTGGCCCCAAAGGTTTGCGCACAAAAATCCACCGCGTCGGTTTCAATGTCGCAGGCAGTCAGCCGCGCCTCCGGAAAGGCGGCTTGGAGATGACGCAAGACACGCCCGTGTCCGCTGGGCATATCGAGAATGTTCGAGAAAGTCTCGATCTTTGCCGCCTGCATCGCCACGCTGATGCACTCCAACGCCGACTGGCCCACCGAAAGATACTGGGCCCGGTCGCCCTTGAACATCCGATCCCCGGGAGAAATGTGGTCGTTTACCGGTAATACTGTCTTCAAATTGCCCTGCATAAATTCAGGCACCCAGAGTAAATTCTTCCGGCGGCATGTATAGCATAAATTTCCTATCCCACTCCAAAAGCAGGGGCAACCCTCCCGGCTTTTTGGATTTGTCGCAATTCGGTCTTGTCGTGCGGCCTCTCCCTGATCATTCTGGGGCTTCTTTCCTATGGACGTTCCAAAAGTTCTCGTTGCCGATCCCATTTCCGAACGCGGTGTTGCCGAACTGGCCGCGGGTGGGGCCCTTGATGTCACCGTAAAGACCGGTCTCAAAGAAGATCAGCTTCTGGAGATTATCGGAGAATTCTCCGGCCTGGTCGTCCGCAGCCAGACGAAGGCCACCGCGAAGCTGCTTGCCGCCGCCACCAAACTGCGCGCCATTGGCCGCGCGGGGGTCGGTGTGGACAACGTCGATGTCGAGGCTGCCACCAAGCAGGGCGTGATTGTCATGAACACCCCCGGCGGGAATACGGTTTCCACCGCCGAACTCGCTTTCTCCCTCCTTTTAGCGCTGGCCCGCAACATCCCGCAGGCAGATGCGACCATGAAGGCGGGCAAATGGGACCGCAAAAAATTTGAAGGCACCGAGTTGAACGGCAAAACCCTCGCCATCATCGGCATGGGGCGCATCGGCACCGAAGTGGCCAAACGCGCCATGGCCTTCGGCATGACGGTTCTCGCTTACGATCCGTATCTCTCCGCCAGCCGCGCAACCGCTTTGCAGGTGGAACTCGTGGAGAAGCTCGACGACGTTCTTCCCCGCGCGGATTTCATCACGCTGCACATGCCGTCCACGCCCGAAACCCACCACATGCTGGGAGCCGAGCGGATCGCCAAAATGAAGAAAGGCGTGCGCATCATCAATGCCGCGCGCGGCGATCTCATTGAAGTCGCAGCCCTCGCGGAAGCGCTCAAAAGCGGCCAGGTGGGCGGCGCAGCCATGGACGTGTACGAAGTGGAACCGCCAGCCGCGGATTTCCCGTTGCGCGACCTGCCCAATGTCATCCTCACTCCACATCTCGGCGCTTCCACCGCCGAAGCCCAGGAGAACGTCGGCATCGAAGTCGCCCAGGCGATCCGCGCCGCGCTGCTCGAAGGGGAGATTCGCAATGCCGTCAACATGCCGAGCATTGACGCGAAGACCCTGGCTTCCATTGGCGGGTTGATCGACCTCGGCGACAAGCTGGGCCGGTTCCTCTCGCAGATCGCTCCCAAGCGCGCGGAGAAACTCAATATCGCCTACAGCGGCAAGATGGCCGACCTGAACACCACGCCGGTGAGCCGTGCCACGCTCAACGGGTTCCTCAAGGCGGCGGGCGGCAGCGAAGTCAACATCGTCAATGCCCCGGCCTTCGCGGAAACGCTCGGCCTCAAGACCACCGAAACACGCCTGAGCGCACAGGGCGATTTCACGGAATTAATGGAAGTTTCCGCCAGCAACAACGGCGAAACGGTCTCCGTGGCGGGCACCTTCTTTGGCAACCAGGCGCGGATCGTCCAGATCAACGGCCGCTATGTGGAAGCCCGCCCCTCGGGCGTTCTTCTGCTGGTCGAAAACCGGGATCGCCCTGGCATGGTCGGCCTTTTTGGCAGCATTCTGGCCCAGCACAACATCAACATCGCGGGGATGTCCTTGAGCCGCAATCAGGAAGGCGGCATCGCCCTCACGGTGCTGAACCTGGACACGCTTCCCAACCAGAAAGTGCTCGACGTGCTTCTGGCCGTCGATGACATCTGTTCGGCACGGGCCATCGTGCTGTAGAGGTCACGTTTCATTTTAAAGGGATTCCGGTGCGCCGGAATCCCTTTTTTCTTTCCAAAACGCAAGGAGGTCCGGTTCCCGGCCATTCCGCGCTGGTCGCCTGTTCAAACGTGCCTGGGCGCGTCGGCGGTGGGCGTCGCGGTGAGATCCTTCATCAGCACTTTCGAGTTCCGGTTGCTGGACTCGTATTTTTCCCGGCGCGCGTCGGGAAGTTCCGACGGAGGCACTTCGTGGTAGCCGCCTTTTTGCTGGAAGAACGAGAACGCCTGGGTCGAGAGGGCAAAGATTTGCCGCATTCCCTTCTCGTCGGCCAATTTTTCCACAAAACTCATGAGTTTTGTGCCGTACCCCTGGTCGCCGTAAATCTTGTTCACGTGCAGGCAGGCAAGCTCGGCCATTTTTTCCTCGGGATGACAATGCAGGGCCACGCAACCGACAAGGGCGCGGTCGATCTCCAGCACCCAGTAATCGTCGATCCGCGCCAGGATGTCGCTGCGGGTGCGCCGGATGAGTTCTTCGTTGTGAACGCTTTGCCGGATCAACCCCATCACTCCCCGGACGTCCTTTTTGAAGACGCGCCGGATTTGTTGGTACTCGTTGGAGTAGATCATGGTGCCGATCCCCTCGTGGCTGAACACCTCCGTCAAGAGCGCCTCGTTGACGAGGCCGTTCAGAAGGTGAACGCGCGGGATGTTATTGCGGCAGGCGTGCGCCCCGCATTCGAGTTTGCTGGCGAGGTTGGGATTGAGCTTGCCCCGCTTGAGTGCCTCCTCGGTTTCGGCGATGGAAAGCTGGCGGACAATTTCGCCTCCGACGCAAAGTCCGTCTTCCGCCATCAGGTAGATAATTTTGGTGGCCCGCAATGCCTCTGCCACCTCGAAGGCGATGGAATCCGAATTGACCCGGAACGTTTTGCCTTCGCCGTCAAAACCGATGGGAGGGATTACGGGAATAATCCCTTCGTTGAGAAAAAGCTGCAACGAATGGGTGTCCACCCGTTCCACTTTTCCGGTGTGCAGGAAATCGATCCCGCCCCGGATGCCGAACGGATGGGCGATGATGGCGTTGGCATAGGCGGCCCGCAGGTCCACGGAGGTGAGGCCTTGCATCACTTCGTTGGTGATCTGAATGGCGGCCTCGATGCCCAGCCGCAGCGTCGTCTCGTCGGTGACGCCTGTGCCGTCGCTGTTACTGATGGCAATGCCGCGTTCCTGCGCCAGTTTTTCGATCTGCCGGGCCGCGCCGTGCACGAGCACCAGCTTGATGTTGAGCGAGCGCAACACCGCCAGATCGAGCAGAATATTCCCGAAATTGGGGGAGGAGATCACGTCGCCATCGATCTCCACCACGAAGATTTTTTCGCGAAAGCGGGGGACGTATTGGAGAATACCGCGCAGGTCGGAGATTTTCATGGGTGATGCGATTTCCCCAAAGAAGAACAAATTCGGCCAAAACGCAATTCAGAAGCGTCTCACGGCAAAGACGGCAAAGGGCCAGGAACCCGGAAAAATCATCAGGAAATCAGGAAAAGGCAAAAGAGAATCAGGAAGCCAGGAAACCAGGAAATTGAGTTAGGAAAAAATGCAAGGTCGCCGATTCTGCTTGTCATCCCGAACGCAGTGAGGGACCTCGCAAGTCATTCCCGACCATCGAAGGAAAAGAAAATTTCAGATGCGGAACCCTGGAGAACCCGAAAATCGGTTTCTCCCTCTTCGCGTCTTTGCGTGTGGTCTCCTGCTCTTTTTAACAACTTTCCAGGTTCATACGGCCATTTTTCCCCGCGTTTCGTTCCTATTTACACTTATGAACAGGATAACGCGTGAGGGATGTGCGGGATTTACCGGGTTGCTCTTGCTGTTCGGGATGAACTTGGCGGCTCAGCAACCTCAGACAGCGCCGGTGGGCGTCCTGACGACTTTTGCCCCGGTGGTCACCAAGGTCGCCCCCAGCGTGGTGAGTATTAACACCAGCAAAACCGTGCGCATTCCGCGCGGGCTGCGCGATTTTTTCGGCATGCCGGGACCCGGCGCAGGCCACGAACGGGAGCGGGGCCTCGGCTCGGGGGTGATTGTAAGCGAGGACGGCTATATTTTGACCAACCGCCACGTGGTCGAATCCGCCGATGAAATCACCATCCGTTTCGCCGACCAGAAGGAATACAAGGCAAAGAAAATCGGGGCCGACCCGGGCACGGACATCGCGGTTTTGAAAATCGAAGCCAAGGGGCTCCCGGTGCTGCCGTTCGCCGACAGCGACAAGGCGCACGTGGGCGATCTGGTGCTGGCGGTGGGCAATCCTTTCGGGCTCACGCAGACGGTGACGATGGGGATCGTGAGCGGTTTGGGGCGGGGCGGCATGGGGATCGTCGATTACGAAAATTTCATCCAGACCGACGCTTCGATCAATCCCGGCAACTCCGGCGGAGCGCTCGTGGACCTGTCGGGCCAACTGCTCGGCATCAACACCGCGATTTTCAGCCGCACCGGGGGGAACCAGGGAATCGGGTTCGCCGTCCCGTCCAATCTGGCGCAGGAAATCTTAAAGAGCATCCGCACGACGGGCCGCGTGATTCGCGGTTATCTCGGCACGGTGATTCAACCCGTCACGCCCGAGTTGGCGAGCGCATTTAATCTCAAGGAACCGACCGGGGCGCTGGTTTCCGACGTGGCTCCGGGGAGTCCCGCCGAGAAAGCGGGCATCCAGCACGGCGATGTGATTACAATGTTCGACGGCAAGAAGGTGGAAGGTCCGCGCGAACTGCGGCTCATGGTAGGAGCGCTGCCGCCGGGCAAAAAAGCCGTCTTGAAACTCCTGCGCAATGATCAGGAAAAAGAGGTCA
>CAIYQA010000340.1 GCA_903928175.1 uncultured Spartobacteria bacterium
GTTCGTTTCGGCGGGACGCCGAAACCAGCAGCCGGGACGGCTGCGCTCCCCGGACGAATCGCTCTGCACCTCACCCACTTTGAATCACGCCCTATTTAAGCTCCAAAAGAACATCACTCTTAATTTCTGTATCGCTTTTTTCTATGCTTGTTTTCATTTTTAGTTTTGATTCATTGTTATCCTCTTGATAATCATCCTGCTTTTTCCCTGGCCTCCACGAATTTCGTGTTCAAGACTGAGCAAACCGGGCATGTTTATTCTCTTTTTGAGGTGGGAGAATCGCTCAAATACCCGGGGAGTGCTATGGGGTGTTCACCCCAGCGAGGCTATGGCATTGTGCGGAGGTGAATATATTGAAAAACCGAACCGCTCTGGGTGTTGTTCCCAGCCTTCGCATCGGTCAGCACTATGACGGGCGCATTCCCGGATGGTCAGTCACGGGAAAAATCGATGAACCCGCGCTCAACGTCGGTGTGGATGAGTTTGACGCGAATCCGCTCACCTACATCGAGCCCCTTATACCCGCGCTTTACTCTTCCTTCAACGGGCGGATTTAGGAGCCGGACCCATGTGCCTTTTTCAGATGCACCGGTAACGATTGCATCGAACTGCTCTCCGATTCGTTTTTCCAACAGAATTGCGGCTGCGGATTTTATGACCTGCCGTTCCACTTTTTTCGCGGCGTCCTCCGCTTCGGTGCAGTGCTGGGCAAGCCCAGCCAATTCATCATTCCCGTAGGGTTGGGAATGTCCCGCGATTGCCGCTTTCAGCAACCGCTGAGTAATCAGATCCGGGTAGCGGCGGTTCGGAGCGGTGGAATGGCTATAATCATTGACCGCCAGACCGAAGTGCCCGGCGACGCTACCTCCCGGAAATTCGACGAGGTATTCACCGGAACCCAGGAGTTTGATGACGCTGAGAGAGAGATCGGGAAAGCGGAGAGGATCCGCAGCTTGCGCCGTTACCAAAAATTGCTCCAGGGCCTGAGCGTCGGGTTCCTTGGGCAACATTGCTCCCCGTCCTGCGGCAAGCTCAACGATCCGATCCCACCGTTTGGGGATGCGGACTACCCGCTGGAGTGACGCAAACTTTTTCATCGCGAGGTAACGCGCGGTAACGCCATTGGCTGCGATCATAAAATCCTCGATAATGTCCTTGGCCCGGTTCCTTGTTTCGGCTGCCATGTCCTTCAACTCTTCCCCGTCAAAAACCGGTCGGGCTTCGATGGTTTCAAGATCAAGCGTACCGTGCTGGTGTCTGAGTGACTTCAGTTTCCGGGCCACACAATCTTGGAGTCGAAGGTTCTCGTCGAGACCGCTGACAGTGCCGATTTTTTGGGGCATTGCCCCACTCCCCTCCAACCAGGCGGCAACGCTGTTGTAGGCTAGTTTTGCATGATTCCGCACCATTGCTTGATAGATATCCGAACTTCCCAACGAGCCATCTTGTGTGAAAACCATTTCAATGACGATAGCCACGCGGTCTGATTCATAGTTGAGAGAGGTTAAATTCGTGGAGAGTTTTTCGGGCAACATCGGAAAGGTCTCGGCAACCGTATAAACCGAAGTGGTGTTTTGCCGCGCATGATCATCAATGGCGGTTCGCTTTTTGACCACAGCATCAACGTCGGCAATGGCAACCATGACTTTGGTCGCTCCATCGGGTAAGGCTTCGGCAACGGTAAGTTGATCCAAATCACGCGAATCATCGTTGTCGATGGAGCACCAAAGAAGATTAAGGAGATCACGCGCGGATTCCCCGGTTTGAATTCCGGGCTCGTTGATTCCGTCAAGTTCAACTTGAACCTGGTGCGCAAAATCTGGAACAAGTCCTCTTTTGAGCATGGCCCAATGGGCAATTCGTTTAAGGATCGAGCGGTGTTCTCTGTTGGTTGTGTCCGTCATAAGTGTCTCCATTTCCAGCAAGGGATGTAACTGCAATTTCCGAAGGATAGTCCGGGTGGTGCGAGTAAGCGGTAAAAGCCTCGAATATGTTGCCCCAAAGGGTGCGTTTTGCCAAGTGCCGACGCCGCATATTATCGATGGCTGGTTCACGAATAAAAAGAAAGACGGTCATTACAACCAGCATCGTTCCAAGCATGAGACGCAGCACCCACGCTGGAGACATGAAATGGGTTAGGAAGCCTGCGAACAAGTGTCCGAGCGGCATGCCTCCCTGTTGGGCCAGGAGCATGATCGACAAAACCCGACCGCGGTTTGCATCCGTGGCCAGGAGTTGATTGGCGGTGTTGCTTGGATTCAGGCTCAGCAACCAGAATGCGCCGCTGGCGACCAGGATTATCAGGCTTAAGACAGGATTTGTAGAAAGGCTGAAAAGCAAACCGATTGCAGCGAAGATGCACATGGCCAGAGGGATAATATGGTGCCGGGGGTAGTATGAGGGAATGAAGGAGAGCAAAAATGCACCGAGGATCGAACCCAGCGCGATTGCTGAAAGCATCAAGCCGAACAGTGTGGGGCCGCCTTTTAGCACGCTCTGGGCAAACACGGGGAGCAGTCCCTGCAATGGCGCCGCCAGGAACATGAAGATCACGCTCATGATTGTGAGACGCCGGGTGCCGGGGCTTGTCCATACGAATTTCAAGCCCTCGCGAATGTCATGTCGGACAGACGCGTTACTGGAGCGCGACGGGGCGGGCATGTTTGGAATGGCCACCAAAAGGCATATCAGTAGAGGAAGAAATGTGCAGGCATTGAAGGCGAAAGCTCCTGTTATTCCGACAGCACCGATGAGCACAGCAGCCAACATGGGGCCGCATAGCCTAGCCATGTTGAATTGAATGGAATTGAGGGCAAGAGCAGATCCCAGATCGTCACGCGGAACCAGACTTGGAACGACGGATAGGAAAACAGGGCCATTAAGAGCCCAGATAATCCCTTCCAAAAAGGTAAAAACAATAACGACCGTTGGCGTCGCCCGGCCCAGATATGCGGCAATGGCAAGGCCCGCACCGAGTGCCCAGGCCAATGTTTGAAGGGTGATTAACCAAGCCTTCCGGTTTACACGGTCTGCTATGACACCGGCGATCAGTGCAAACAGGAGGACTGGACAGAAGTCGGCAAATTGCAGGATTTCAACGAGAAAACCTTGATGCGGGTTGCTGATGGTCTGGCTCGTCACGGCCCAGCTCTGGGCGGCGTTCTCGGTCCAGTTGCCTATGTTGGAAATGCCTGCCCCGATCCAGAAAATCAGAAGCGGCCGATTTCGGAACGCTCTCAGCGACCTCCCTATAGCGGAGCGTGGGAGAGAATTGAGGTCATCAATCATCAGTGTGTCGCGCGTTTTGTGCTTTTCGGATGGCTTGTGGTCGCGCCCCCAGAGGATGTCCCTGCAAGGTGGTATTCAGCGGCAGTCAGCCTCATGAACTTCAATGCCTCTCTGATGCGTGTCTGCTGTTCGCGGTATGGAAGGGGTCATAAAGTTTGGCGTAGATCAGCAGATTCTCGAAGCCAGTAAGGGAGGCGTCCACAGAAAACGCCTCTGGCACATGTCTTCACGATTTATCCTCTTCGTGTTGGGCTCTGGCGGATTGAATCATTTGATCGTGCTCAGCTTCTGCAACGCCCTCTTCGACGAGCCTTTCACTATCGCTTCGGCCTTCATCATCCTCATCGTCGTTGGAAGTCACTGGAACTTTGTGTCCACTCGAGCCATACTCAATATCCCAGCGTTCAAATTCGGGCGCCGATTCAAGCACTACATCCAGCGGGTCAGCGTCCGGTTCCCCAGTCAACTCCCGCTTGGCCTGCTCCCAATCCGTTTTCGACGCATCCTGCGCGAAACGACCGTTAATGACCGCAATTTCAACGGCGCGTTCCCGTACCATCCCCCGAGTCACCGTGCCAATGCCTGCGGAATTTTCTGTCAACTTACCTTCCTTCAGTGGATCTGTTTTCATGGTCTGTAATTTAAGTGTTTTTTCCACGGGTGAACTGCAGTGTGATTTCTGCAACCCGACGGCCATACATTTCTGCTGTCTCAATATCCCCTTTGCATGGCGCGTCAGGAGGATCGACTTGAAAACTGGCGGCCATCGGCCCGATGAAGGAACCGACGCGATTATGGGAATCGGGTCCAGGACCTGTGATCTGATTCATCTCGTCAGGTTTGTTGGAAGAGGCCATCATCCCAAGACCCACAAATATCATTCCGTGTTGCATCGCGTTGATAACGAGTCCCACCAGTGTATTGAGCTTGTCCCCTGAAAATGAGGAAGAGTTGGTGAAGGCGCCCGCAATTTTGTTCTTCCACGCGAGCGTAAACCATTTTTTGGCGGCGACCTCGATAAAGACCTTCATGCCGGCGGACATGCTGCCCATATATGTCGGGCAACCCAGAATAATGGCGTCGGCTTCGTCCAGTTCATCCAGGCACGCGGCAGCCTCCAACGCTGTATAGAGTTTGGCGGTGACGGTGGGCATGCTCTGCGCACCTCGAAAAACTCCCTCAGCCGGGTGCAATTGGAAGTGCTGGCTGGTAAAAGTCGGAAAGTATTAGAAACTTTGATGTGTACTTTTGTACAGGAATGCTTAAATAAGAGTGTTCATGAAAGAACACCGACCCAGCGTCGCGAAAAAGTCCACCGAAGAA
>CAIYQA010000341.1 GCA_903928175.1 uncultured Spartobacteria bacterium
CTCCGTCAAGGCATTAGGCGCGGATGGGGTGAACACCCCATAGCCTCCGCCCAATTTTGTGTCCAGAATGAGTTAATATGACGCACAAAATAGGAACCAACGGGTCCAAATAAGGAAGATAAATGCCACAAACGCCCCACATTGAGCGCCATTTTACCGCCAGCGAGATGGTGCGCGATGTCGTGATCGGTATGGCTGATGGACTAACGGTTCCATTCGCTTTGGCCGCAGGATTGTCAGGTGCGGCGGTCGCCACCCGCGTGGTCGTCACCGCAGGAATTGCGGAAATTTCAGCAGGAGCAATTGCCATGGGACTGGGAGGTTATCTGGCCGCCCGGAGCGATGCCGAACATTATGCCAGCGAGCGGCGGCGTGAGGTGAAGGAAACCGTGTCCGTCCCGGAAGTGGAATCGCAAGAGATCACCGAACTTTTTCAAGGCTATGGGGTCACCGCTGAAGAAAGCGCTCCCGTGGTTGCGGCGTTATGCCGGAATCAAAACGCATGGGTCGATTTCATGATGCGCTTCGAATTAGTCCTTGAAATGCCGGATCCGAAGCGGGCGATGAAGAGCGCGTTGACGATTGGGGGTGCCTACATTGTCGGCGGGCTAATTCCACTTTTTCCGTACATGCTGTTGGGGCAACTTGTTGTCGCATTAAAGGTCTCGATCGTAGTGACGCTAATGGCCTTGATCATCTTTGGATATGTAAAAGCCCGTTTTACAGGGGCGGCCCCCCTGCGCAGCGCGCTTCAGACCCTTGTGGTTGGAGCATTGGCGGCGACAGCCGCGTTCCTCATTGCTCGGGCCATTGGATGAACTCGGAGAAGAAATTATGAACAGCAATCATCAAAGCTCGGCAACAGAATCACAAAACGAGCAAGCGTCAGCCGCAGATTTCGTATCGGACGATCTTGCTATTCTACAAAAGGAGTTGGCTGAACAGAAAGACGTTTACCTGCGACTCGCCGCTGACTTCGACAATTTCAAAAAACGCACCCGACGTGAATCCGAGCGACAAGCCGCAGCGCAAAAAGAGGCGTTTATCGACGACCTGCTCCCAGCTCTCGACAATCTTGAGCGCGCCCTGGTTACCGAAAAATCCATCTCCACCGATTCATTGTATCAAGGTGTGAAAATGACGCTGCAACAGTTGTGCCAATTGCTCTACCGTCACGGAATCGAGGCCGTAGAGGACCTGGGTCGCCCCTTCGATCCTCACCGGCACGAGGCCATTTCGGTGCGGCATAACCCGAGCCAGCCCGATCAGATCATCCTCGAAGTTGCTCAACGCGGCTACTGCCGCGGCGATAAGGTGTTTCGTCCAGCCAAGGTTATTGTAAATGATCTGAGCCATCCCCCGGGAGTCCGCCATGCCGGTTGAATTCAAGGACTACTACGACGTCCTCGGCGTGGCTCGGGACGCGAGCGACGCAGAGATCAAGAAGTCCTTCCGCAAGCTCGCGCGCAAATATCATCCCGACGTCGCCCAAGACAAAGCCACGGCCGAAGCCAAGTTCAAAGAACTGAACGAGGCCAACGAAGTCCTTGGCGATCCAGACAAACGTCGAAAGTATGATGAACTTGGAACAAACTGGAATCATCCTGAACGGCAACAGGCATCACCGCAGGACGGGTTCGGTGGTGGTCCGCAGGACAGTTCTGAATACCATTTTGATGGCACGGGCTTCAGCGATTTCTTCGAGCAGTTTTTTGGCAGCCGCGGTCGGCAATTTGGTGGTTCTGGCAGAGCGAGGTCAAACGGCATGGGCGGCACGCCATTTGCACAACAGGGACAAGACATCGAGGGCGACATCCTGGTGACGCTTGACGAAGCCTTGCGCGGTTCGACGCGCACGATCCAGCTCCAGCGAACCGATCCGCGCACCGGTCAAGCGACAACGCAATCATTGCGGGTAAAAATTCCGCCCGGCGTTCGGGAAGCGCAGATCATCCGTCTCGCGGGCAAGGGCAAGGAAGGCGCCGGTGGCGGTGATTCGGGCAACCTCTACTTGCGTGTGAAGTTCGCCAAGAACCCTGATTTTCGGGTTCTGGGTGCCAACCTGTATTACGATTTAGAGTTGGCCCCATGGGAAGCGGTGCTTGGGGCCACCGTCCACATCCCGACTCTGGATGGAAAGGTGTCCTTGAAAATCCCGGCGGATACAGCGGCTGAAAAGCAATTTCGTTTACGCGGGAAGGGATTGCCCCTGGGCGATGGAACACGGGGCGACCTGTATGCCCTTGTCTCCATTCAAGTCCCGTCGCATGTGACGCCGGAAGAAAAACTCCTGTGGGAAGAGTTGGCCGCAAAATCGATGTTCAACCCGAGGAAGACCTTATGAGCATAAAATACGATCACGAAATCTCAACATCCTTAACGCTGGATTTGTATCAGCCGAAACCAAATGTGCTGTACAGCCTCGACGTGGCTGCACATCTCGCGGGTGTCCCACGCCGTTCCATTCTGATCTACTGTCGCGCAGGGTTGGTGCAGGCGGTTGTTCAGCCACCGTATGGGGCGATGGAATTCACGGAGGAGGCGATTTACATTGTGAGAAAAAGCGAGCACTTGCGAACCGTTCACGGACTCGACCTGACTTGGCTAAAACCAATGTTCGATCTGCTCGATGAGGTGGAGCGCCTGCGCGCTGAACTCCGCTTTCTGCATCGCCGCTGAGAGGTTGCTGTGCGCGGCATCGGAATATGCCTATCCCGCCCAATTACAGATCATTGTTACCGCCTGTAATCTGATGCTCTGCCACCATTTCCGGGTTGGTGCAGTTGATAATCGCTCTGGCTCGGGTTGCTTCCTCTGACGTTCCATGAGCAATCACTACATATTTTCCAGTAGTGACATCCGTCTCATACTGAAGAACGCTATTTTTGGGGATACCCAAGCTGTATAAGCCTGCGCCAAGCGCATTCAGGCCGCCGATCACCCCTGCGCCTTCTAACGCCCCGAGAATCCACCCGGTAAGCGGTCCTGCAACTACTAATGGCCCAATGCCAGGAACAAAAAACACAGCGGAACCGAACAGCAATCCCCATATCCCGCCCCAAAAAGCCCCCAATGATCCCCAGTATTTCATGCGATCACCGGCATTGTAGTAGCCGACCACATGTTCCTCCGTGTGATAGTCTCGTCCGACAATCGACAGTTTCTTCATGTCGAAATCCGAGCGCTCCAGTTCTTTAACCGCTGTTTCGGCCTCGGCGTGGGATTTGTAGACTGCTATAATTGCGTTATTATTTGTCATCATGTTCGTGATTTAATTTAGAATTACGTCTATCAGGCGGAACACTAGGCGCTGGGTTGGCAGTTCGCTATGGGGTGTTCACCCCATAGTGTCTGCACGGTTTTTGAGTATTCTCATTTCTTTGGGTCGCAAAATATTTTCCTAACAAAAGCGAGGGCTCGAAACAAACGGCAGAAAACCAAGAAAAACCAAACATTATGTTGCAAAGCATTAAACGATTATACGGAAATAAACTCGGGGCTTTAGATGGCGAAATCGGCCATGTGAAGGATTTTTATTTTGACGATCAGAACTGGGCTGTTCGGTATGTGGTCGTGGATACCGGTTCATGGTTGACGGGGCTCCAGGTTCTCATTTCGCCTCATGCCTTCGGTGGTTTCCACCATGCTGGAAGTTTTCTGTGTGTGAATCTGACCTGCAAACAGATTGAAAACAGCCCCTCAATAGAGTCGCACAAACCGGTTTCTCGACAATATGAAGAGGAGTATTACCAATATTACGGATGGCCCAACTACTGGGAGGGCAATGGTTTGTGGGGGTGGTCAGGCATTCCGCTTATGGAACCGCCAATCATATCTCTCCCGATCGATCCAATCAAGGAAAGCCGCAAGCATCATAAGCGTGCCGATGCGCATCTGCGATGCACACAAGCCGTGACCGGGTACCATATTCAGGCGAGCGATGGACCGATCGGAAAAGTCTGTGATTTTATGATGGACGACCAGCGATGGGTTATTCGTCAACTAGTCGCGAATATTGGTCATCTGCTTGAGAGAGAAGTGGTGCAGATACCGATGGAAAAAGTTGACCGGATTAGTTACGAGGAATCCACCGTTTTTGTCAATTTGACAAAAGAAGCCATCGAGCAGAACCCCGAGCACCATCTCGTTTTGGATGGAACGGTAGATTAACGCAGATAAACACAATTATATGAAAAAAACAAAAGCAACACTCGTTGATACGCCGCAAATGTACAAGACCGAAAACGATATTTCCAAGAGCCGCAGGTCGGAACTGAATACGTTGATGAACCAGCGCCTGGCATCCGCCGTGAATTTGCAAATGCAAATGAAACAGGCGCATTGGAATGTGAAAGGCCCCAACTTTATCGGCCTGCACGAACTCTTTGACAGGGTGAACGAGGCCGTGGAGTCCTACGTTGACATGATCGCCGAACGCATTGTTCAACTGGGTGGCATCGCCGAAGGCACGGTTCGCGTGGCAGCATCCCGCACGAGACTCTCCGAGTATCCGCTCTCAATTGCAGACGGCATGGCTCATGTCGGCGCCGTTGCAGTGGCGATCTCAACTTTTGGACAGGAAGCCCGCACCACGATTGATGATGCAAACGCGCTAGACGATGCCGATACGGCGGACTTGTTCACCGAGGTTTCGCGCGGAATCGATAAATGGCTCTGGTTTGTCGAAGCCCATTTGCAAGCATCGAAATGAATATCGACCCTGGAAAGAAATCTGCCTGAGGAAGGCGCCTTGGCTGATGGCGATTTCTCATCTTCGAAGCTGTCCAAAAAATCGGCGAGGGGGCGCAAGAGCGAGAAATGGGATATCCCCGTCTTGCGTGTTGAGCCGCCACCTATGCGAAATCACCACTTCCTCGCTACGAGCATCGCGCTGGGTTCTCTGTTCGCCGCACCATTGGCCCCCGCCGCTGACATGACAAAAGGCCACGCCGTCGCGCCATTCACGCAGGAGTTCAATTCGGGGGATTACGTGTGGAATCCGGAGATTTCGCCGACGGGGCCCGTAATAATCGTCGTGAGCCTGCCCGAGCAGGTTCTCTATGTGTACCGCAACGGCGTGCGAATCGGACGCTCGACAATCAGTTCAGGCAAAGCGAGTCACCACACGCCGACTGGCGTCTTCACCATTTTACAGAAAAATGTGAAGCACACCTCAAGCATCTTCAAAGGGGCGTCGATGCCCTACATGGAGCGGCTGACGTGGGGTGGCGTGGCGATGCACGCGGGCAACCTGCCGGGCTACCCAGCCTCGCATGGCTGCGTCCGGTTGCCGCTCGATTTTGCGCAGATGCTTTACACCGTCACCAGTGATGGCATGACCGTTATTGTGACGAATCGCAAATCCACACCCGATAACACTGCTGCGCCCAGCTTGCTTTTCGCTGCCGCGCCGGGCGATGTCGCCCCACCCGGAGGCACAGTTTGGGTGCCAGAGAAAGCGCCTGCGGGGCCAGTCTCCATCATCGTCAGCAGCGCCGACGGTGCCGCCTACGTCTATCGGAATGGCATTGAAATCGGTCGCGCAACGGTCGGCGGGGTGAGTGGTTTTTCCGGGTGGCACGTCTATTCGGCTCTGGACGATGTGGATGCAGATGGGCGGCACGAATGGCTCCCCACGGTGGGGGGCGGCGGTTCCGCGCCAAACATCCACGACATCGCCAAACAGGCCAGCGTGGATCCACAATTCCTCTACGGTGTTCGCACCCTGATTACACTTGGCACTACTCTCATCCTGACCGATGCACCGGTGAGCGTTAGCACCTGCAGCGGCACAGGCAGCAATATTCACACCACCACGGAAACGCCATAACAAGGAAAGCCATGAGCGAGCAAAAATGTGCTGTTCACCCGATCTACAGCCTTTTTACCCACGGACATCGAAGGATTCGATTCCCTGGCTGAGCTTGCCCTGGATTTGAACTGGTCATGGAATCATCGCGCCGACGAAGTGTGGCGCTTGCTTGATCCGATGCTGTGGGAATTGACGCAGAACCCTTGGGTTGTTCTCCAGACGATATCGCGGGACAAACTGGAACGCGTACTGGCCGATCCTGCCTTTCGTAGGAATGTTGATGACAAGTTGCAAGCCAACCCGAAATGCCGGGTATCGTCAGTCCGTATTGGCACAGTCAGCAGGTGTGAAAGGCGGCTATGCAATTGCTGCGGCGTTTCAGTGACCGGTGGAGTCCACAAGTGCCCTCAAAACACCTCTGCTGCAAAGAACCACACGATTTGGGGCCGCTTGGCAATTGCTTGGCACAGGCCCAGACGGGAGCAATTCATTTTGACTTCAATCACGCCCGGAAATTCCTTGTTCCTGCCGGGTGCAATTGGAAGTGCTGGCTGGTAAAAGTCGGAAAGTATTAGAAACTTTGATGTGTACTTTTGTACAGGAATGCTTAAATAAGAGTGTTCATGAAAGAACACCGACCCAGCGTCGCGAAAAAGTCCACCGAAGAA
>CAIYQA010000342.1 GCA_903928175.1 uncultured Spartobacteria bacterium
CTGAAGGCCCGCACCATAACCGTCGCGAAAGATGGTGCGGGCCTTCAGCCCTGGCGTTTCGCGCTTGAGAAACCTGGGGCTGCGCCCCAGGCTGGTATGGAGCCGCGCCGTTGGCGCTCAGGATGACAGGCACGGTGGATGCCTCTGTTCTGACTGCGCCATTGCGTCCTCTTCCTGATTTCTTGAGTTCCTAAGTCCAGATTTTCTGTCTGCTTGGAGATGCCTTGAGGCGCGCGCTTTACAATTCCACGATTGCTCCTTCTTCGGTTGCGGATTAAATTCGCGCCAATCATGCCTTCCGAAAGCAAACCTCCCCTTCGCTGGAGCCGGGTTGCGCTCTGGGCTGGAGTCGCCGTTGCGGCCCTTGGCGTTGTCGGGTATTTCGGTTTCTCGATTGTGCTCAACCGATATCTGCACAGCGATTCCTTCCGCGCCTTGCTCGGCGAAAAGACCTCCGCCTTCCTCACCAGCGAGGGCGAATACCTCCCGATCCATTGCAACGGCTTTTCCTTTTACTCGGACGGTTATACTGCGCGCAGCGCCGCTCCCATTAAAGAGTTGCGGGCGGATCAGATCCGGGCCGATTTCGAACCCGCCGCCCTTTTTCAAGGGGCCTGGCAGGTCGGCAACCTACAAATCCAGCGCGTGAAGCTTGTGCTCGATCCCGCGCATCCTTTCGCAGCCGCAGCCCCGCACGGTTCCCGGACGCCCGGGCTCCAGCAAAGCGGGTCGCCTCAGCGCCGCTCGTGGTGGATTCCCGAGCGGTTCGAGATCAAGCGCGCCCGGATCGAGGAGGCGCAGTTCGAATGGTCGCCCCCAGGCCGCGAGGGGAGCCTGCAAGGGATGCGGCTGCTCCTGGAACCGACCGGGCGCGATCTGGTCGCCACCGGGTATGGCGGCCGTTTGCAGCAGGCGGGGTGGCCTGTGCTGAAGGTCGATCACGTGAAGCTTCGCTGCCGGTACCCGGAACTTTTTCTCACCGACAGCCTGTTTCAACTCGGCGATTCGGAGGAGATCACCGTCAGCGGCCAAGCCGGTCTGGGAGAAGACCGGGGGGTCGATCTGCAAATGAAATTCAGCGGCATTGCCGTCGCGCCCTACCTGCCGGAGGATTGGCGCGCCGGGGTCAAGGGAAACGCGAATGGCGAGGCGCGCGTGACCGGTTCGCTTGACGCCGCCGATGGCCTGCAAGCCGAGGGCAGTCTCAACCTTACCGGCGCGCAGCTTGAGGCGCTGCCGATTTTGGAGAAAATCTCCGCGTTCACACGCACCCGGGAATTCCGCCGGTTTGCCTTGCAAAAAGCGGAGGCGCATTTTGTGCGCTCGCAAGCCAGGCTGAGCGTCACGCAGTTGGTCGCGGAATCCGAGGGGTTGATCCGCATGGAAGGCGGATTCACCGTCGAGCGGGGAATCCTCCAAGGCACTTTTCAACTCGGCGTAACACCGGGAAGCCTGCACTGGCTGCCGGGGTCCCGGGCGCAGGTTTTCACGCAGGAACACGACGGCTACGTCTGGACGGTCCTGCAAATCAGCGGTCCGCTGGACCATCTCAACGAAGATCTTAGCGCCCGGTTGATGGCTGCCGCCGGGGCGGAAATCCTCCAGGGGGTTCAGGGAACGCTCGAAGGCGGTGTAAAAGGGACGCTCGAAAAGGCGAAAGGGCTCTTCGACCTTCTCAAACCGTAGCGCAACAGGCCCAATTTCCAGATAAGGAACGGGGCTACAAATTCAGCCCCAAATCCGGCTGCCCGTCTTGCGAAGGAGCCGCGGACTGCTTTCTGGCCTTGGGCTGTTTTTGGACGGATTGGGAAGCCCCGGAGAGAGCCGGTTGATGGAGCGCGGCGGGGGCGATCACAAGTTCACCGAGGAAAATGCCGCCCTTTTCCACCACAATCCCCTTGGCGTGCACGGTCCCTTCCAGGCGTCCGCGCTTGGCGATTTTCACGGTCCCATCCACCTGGAGATTGGCCAGGACCCTGCCTGCAATCTCGATGGACTTCGCCTTGACCGTGCGAACGAACTCCACCTCGGAACGCTTGGCGATGGCGATGTGACCGGCCTCCAGCGAGCCGGTGATTTTTCCCTTCCACTTGATGTGCGCCGTGCCGGTGCACAACAGGTTGCCGCGCAGCTTGCCTTTGAGGTGGGCCTCGCGGCACGCCACCTTGGAGCTGGTCACGTCCGCCTTCGAATCGATGACGACCGTCCCCTGCGTTTGGATCACCCGGCTGAAAACCGTGTTGATCTTGAAATCGCTCAGGTCAATGTACGCGCTACAGTGCGGGCAGATGCTCGAACTGGACGAGCTGCTGACCGTTTGGACCGCGGCGCAATCAAAACACGTGATTTGCCGCGTCTTATGGCGTGAGAGAAACGCACCGACCTTGGAAAGCAACGAGGGGCGCTCGTTGCGCAGGATCGGTTTCGCTTTTCCCGGTTCGTAGTGCTCGCCGCATTTGCGGCAAAACGTGCTCTTGGCGTAGGGCGATTCGAGCTGTTTGAAACCGCATTGCGGGCACGTACGGGCAACCTTGCCAGCGGACTGTGGCGTCGGGCCGGACACTGTAGAAAGCTACGGTTGGCGTCCCAAATTAACGCCCGAGGATGGACTGCTGTTTGACCGGTTCGGGAGTGCGGAGGGTCTCGGTTGCCTTGATGGCGCCGCGATTGGGGGACACTTCGGATTTGCCGACAAACGTTGCGCCTTCCTCGATCACGAGACGGGCCGCTTTCAGGTCGCCGATCAATTGCGCACGGCCTTTGAGCTCGCAGCGTTCTTCCACCGTGATGTTCCCCTGCACCTTGCCGTGCACCGTGATGGATTTGGTCTTGATCTCACCGCGAACCTCGGAATTTTCACCGATGATGAGGACGCCCGGGGAGGTGATTTCTCCCTCCACTTTGCCGTCGATGGTCAGTTCGTTTTGAAATTTGATCGATCCTTTGATTTCCACATCGGCGGAAAGGTGATTTTTTGCGGAAGTTAAGTCTGCCATATTCTGTTGTTGTTTGGGTTCGGGTGCAATAATTGCGGCTTGGTCGTGCCCTTCAGCTTTCTCTGCTTTCTGGGGCAAAATTCGATTAAACACCGTGAACTATCATCGCACGAAAAACCTATGTCAATCGGGTTTCACATCAAGAAGCATGCATTTCACGAAAGGCAAAAGAGGATCAGGAGATCAGGAGAAGACAATCAGGAAACCAGGAAACCAGGAAAAAAAGGAAAAAAAGGAAAAAAGAGAGGATGCCCAGATTGCCTGTCATCCTGAGCGGCGCTAGTGTAGTGTACACGAAATAGATGGTCGCTACTTACCATTGATGTAAGATGACGGGCATGCCTCGCCCCATCATTGCCCTCGAACTCGACAGCATCCAACGCAACGCCCTGAATCGGATCGTCCGAGCGGCGACC
>CAIYQA010000343.1 GCA_903928175.1 uncultured Spartobacteria bacterium
CTCTCTCACACGCATACCCCCAGGGCGCTGCCCTGGGCTGGTTTACTCAGCCCCTTCGGGGCGAGAGGAATGCGACAAATTAAACCGAAACTGGTCTAGAATAAGCGGAACTCTTGAGCGCCAACGGCGCGGCCCCATAGCAGCCTGGGCTGGAGCGAAGCGCAGGCCCAGGACTTTTCGCGGCAAAGCAGGAGGGCTGTAGGCCCCCACCATAACCGTCGCGAAAAATGGTGCGGGCCTTCAGCCCCGGCGTTTTCTTCCACTCCGGGTCCTGGGGCTGCGCCCCAGGCTGGTATGGTGCCGCGCCTTTGGCGCTCCGGATTGAAATAGGCTAATCCATGCCAATGGGATAACGGCTACTCCCACCGGCAGCGGATGCAGCCGAGGTAGGAAACGATGAGCCCGATGACCACATGGCAGGCGAGCGCAAACAGGCACAGGTCGCCAAGCGAAAGATCGGTGGGGGCGACCGATTGCACCACGTCATAATAACGGGTGTCGCGCATGGTCTGGAGAACGCCCGACCAGCTCCAATACGCCGCAATAAACGGCCGGGTGAGCCAGCGGAAGAAATCCGGCAGCCCAAGCACCGCGCCCGAAAGCGGCAGTTGAAAGCCGACAAGATAGATCGAGACCAGCGACGCTTGTTCCGGCGACTTCATCATGCTCGAAATGGCGAGGCAGGTGGAGGTCATCGCCGCATTGGCCAGGAAGAGCAGGAGAATCTGCTCGCCGAGATCGCCGGGCACATGGCAAATGCCGTTGACGAATACCGCCATCCAACACGACTGCAACGCGACCAGCACGCAAAGAAACGTCGCCTTACTCGCCAGGTAGCTCAGAGGCCGCAGGCCGCCGAGTTTTTCTTTTTCAAAAATAAGCCGTTCGGCTGCGATCTCCCGCGCGGAGTTGTTGGAGCCCATCAAGGTCAGGAGCACCACCTGCATCACGACCAGCCCCGAGACCAATTGCCCGATCTTGGCCGACTGGATGGTGAACGCGATGGCCTCGCGCAGTTGTTGGATCACGTTGATGTCGGCGGTCATGCCGGGGTTTTGCACCTGCGGCAGCCCGCCAAGGGCAAAGATCACCACCAGGCACGGGAAGCCCAGCAACAGCGCGAGGTGCAGCCCAACCTGGCTTTTGTCGCGGAAAAAGATGCGCCAGCGCCGCTCCAGCAGCACGCAAAACTGCGCCAGCAGCCCCGGGGTCGCGATCTGTTTCGGCGGCACGGTTGCGCCGGGTTCCGGAGCGGAACTCTCGAAGGAGGCGACGGGCAGCGGCTCTTGCGGGAGCCGTTCCGGCAAGTCCATTTTCGGCTCGAATTCCGCGCGCCGGGCATTCCAGGCAGCGTGCCATTCCTGGGGGTTGCGCTTGGCCAGTTTGGGGAAAACGTCCTCGGCGCTTTCCGTTTTGAAATATTCCAGCAATCCCGGAGTCGTGCCGTGATAAACCATCGAACCGTGGAACATCACGATCACCGAATCGCATAGGGCGATATGCCGCAGGTTGTGCGTGACGGCCAGCACGATCCGCTCCCCGCCGCGCGTGAGCTCATACATCAGCCGCATGATTTCCTCCTCGGACTTGGGATCGAGCCCGCTGGTGACTTCGTCCGCGATGAGCAGCGATGGGTAGGTCACCAGTTCCAGCGCCAGCCCGAGCCGCCGTTTTTCGCCGCCGGAAAGCACGCGCACGCGCCGTCCGGAAATGCCCATGATGCCGACCTGTTCGAGAATCGATTTTGCGCGGAAATAGCGGTCCTGCTCGCTGAGTCCCGTCACGCGCAGGCGGAGCGCGTCGATCATGCTTTCCCATACCGTCAGGTGATCGAACGCAATGCTGAACTGCGGGACGTAGCCGATGGCATACGGCGCGAGGTCCTCCTCCGCCAGGTCGCGACCGCACCAATGGACGCCGCCCTCGGTCGCCTCGTGGACGCCCGCAATCACTTTGACCAGCGTGCTCTTGCCGCTGCCCGCCGGGCCGACGATGCCCACAAGCTGCCCCGGTGGGATGTTCAGGGAGACATCGCGGAGCAGCGTTTGCGGATTGTGCGAGGGACCGACTTGGAGATGGATGTGGTGGAGGGCAAGCACGGTGGGGATAGTAAGCCTGCTTTTGGAAGTTTACAACACGGCACCGCAATCAGGACGGAAAGCAATCAGGAACTCAGGAAAAGAGATCAGGAAAATCTGGAACTCAGGAACTCAGGAAAAGCCCTCTACCGGGTCATCCCGAGCAGAGCGAGGGACCTCCCAAGTCATCGCAAACTGCGTGAGGCAAAAAAACAACACATGCTTTGCGGCCCAACGCAAGATTCGCACAACATTTATTCATCTCTTTAGAATAAGCGGAACTCTTGAGCGCCAACGGCGCGGCCCCATACCAGCCTGGGGCAGCGTTGGGAATTTGTTCATGGGTTGTAAAGCAATATATCCCATTGAAACGCAGGGTCTTGCAAAATTGTCATTACCATATGGTCGCCTTCCATGCGAACAGCAAACCCAAGACGCTCATTGAGGCGGTTCGAGCTAGGCGGATATCGCTTGGGCTTAGTCTTCGGCAATTTTCCGAAATCATCGGAAGAAACATGTGGTCTATTTCGGAGTGGGAAACTGGTCGCGCTCGTCCGAGGGCAAGCGGCAGAAAGTTGCTGGTCGGCTGGCTTGGTTACGATCCCGAGGCATAAACTTCATCATGTTTTACCAACATCTGTGCGCTGAAATGTTCAACCGCAGATTGGCTACTATTTCAAAAAATACCTTTTGCTCCTCAGTGCCCCCGTAAATTTGAAATCCTTGCCGTTCTTTTTCAGGAACATTACCACAGTCTGATAGCTCAACCCGGTTGCATCCGAGATTTCCTTTGGCCTCAACCCAGTAGGTGTATCCGACAAGGCTTTGAGAATGGTTGCGCGAATATCCTCCGAACTGGTGCGTTCGCGGCGTATCTTCGAAGGTCCAAGAATCACCGTACCGGCAACCTTGGCGAGTTCAGCTTCGAGGCATGCAACGGTTCGCCTGGCTTCTTGCAACCTTTCTTCTAACTCTGTCAACTGACTGCTACGGAGTTGCTGAATACGGGCTTCGAGTTCCTTGATCTGGGAGAGTGCATCGGGCGGCATAGAGGAAATCGATAGTGTTTTAGTGTTTGATAGTCAATCCGCTCGTGAGGTGCTACCCCTTTCTTTCAAGGCTCTTTCGATCATTTGGAATCAACGGAACAAAATGCGGAGAGGAAACACCGATCATTTCCGCACGGCGGAAAGTGACGAGTATCCAAACCAAAACAGGGATAAAAAGACCGATTTGGGCCACCACCATCGTTCTGACATCTGTTGCAACTGCCTTCCAGAACGGAGTAACCGGGACAAAGAACGCCAGTGGAAGCTCGTTTGCCTCGCTCCAAATCCCCACGGCAAGGAAGAAAATCAAAAAGGCATGTATGCCAATGGCACCAAAAGCAAAAGCGCGGGTGCGGCGTCCCCAGGAAATAGGTGTTGCGTAAATTAAGGCGGCGAGCAAAGCAATCGGTCTCCACCCCACGGCATGAGCGTCGAAATCGAAATTGCGCACCGGCCCCGAACCGTCATAGTTCATGAGGGCCTTGTTGACGATGACGATGCGTGTCTGATCCATCCATCTTGAGCCCTTGGTGGTTTCAAAAGTAATCTCGGAGTGCTCCGTTTGCCCGCCGAAGAGCATCCCGCCGAAAGCGCGGAAATATCCGTCAAAGGCGGCATGAAAACCGGGCCAAGGCAGAAGGAGCAGCACGTAAACCAATGCGAACCGGATTAGGAATTTTTTAAGCGGGTTTAGCGGCATCGGTATTTGCTCCGTCATTTTGGCACGCCCACCCGAGCCATGAAACCGCCACGCCGATGGTCGCTATGATCAACAAGACCGACCATATTTCCTCGTGGACCGTGTCAAAGGCTCGTGGAAAATGGACGCCGACAACATAAAGGGTCATGGCGCGAATCAAATTAAGTGCGGGCAGACAAATGCACCCGGCCAGAATGCCGGGAATTTTGCGTCTGAATGGCACAGGAAATGCCAGCACCGCCGCGCAAACGAACCAGGGGTATTCCAATGCTGCGCAGGCGCGGAGAATAGTGATGGCGAATTTGTCGCACCAGATCGTGGATTCGCATACGCGACTCTGTTCACCGAATCCGTTCAGGATCGCGCTGGCAATCCGCGCATTTACGCCCACATATATGTCGAGGAGGCGATTATAGAACGGCGCAAAAACCAGGGCGTAGTGAACCAACATAACAGCGGCGAACCGTGCGACGACCCCAAGCACCGGCCCTTTGCTTGCAATCCAGTATTTCCAGAGGGCGACAATCGGGTCACCACTGGGGGTGGTGCGATTTCTCTGGCCCTTCCCGATCACTTTGCTGTTTTTAGCCCTCAGTTGTCTAGCGTTACCCACGTCACCTATGACTTTTTCAGTTGGTTGTATTTTTCTACAAGAGTATTACTCGGCAAGCAACGTGAAGGAGTAAGGCCAATCCAATTAGGGCACATTTGTTTAAGCTGTTCCCATAAAGCCTGGAAACGTTGATCCGGTTTATCTATAATCAGACTTGTGCGATAACGGCAAATCGCTCTGAAACACCCCATTTCTTCCACTGTCAAACCAGTAAGTCGCTCATCAGTCCAAATCAATGAGTCGCTCATTAAGTCATAAAATGGCTCCGCTGAACCGTCACGTTTTAAAAGCGACAATTTTGGAGTCAGATCTGCTAAATAATTTACAAAATTTGTCATTTTTTTCCTGTCTTTATAGTTATGCTAAACCGAGGGGTGAGGCCGCCTTCAGTCACGCTGATGGTGCCACCAAGAAAATTCTGCCCTGATTGCGCTCTCTTTCCCAGGCTAATCGCTAAATCTTCGTTGATTACATAACCCGTATCAACCACCACGGTTTTAGCGCCAAGCGAATCTGCTGTGTTTCCAATAGTGGCTATAAAAGCCCCAAGCGGTTTTTGAGCAAAATCAATGTTGACACTGGCTATAGTATTATTAACCACCATTGTAGCAGAGCTATTTCCAACTGTAATGACTGTGGTTGTAGCCGTTGGAGCAATTGCACTCGTGATTGCAGTGCGGGCCAAATTTGTCGAAACGGAACCAAGACCCCCACCTATACCGCCAGATGTGGTCGCTCCCAAAAATTGACCAGTGTCATGTAATGGAGTGTCGCTCGTGGCAATTTTATATCCTTCATAAAGCAAGCCAGCGCCGCCGATTATGGCGGCTCCTGTCACCACGGCGGGGGACGCAAATGTAAGCGCGACTCCAACACCAAATCCAATGGCGGCATTCTTCAAAGTAAATCCTTCACTAAAGCCACTTGAAAAACTGTCCACGGGGTGCAACCCAAACGGGTCCATTAAATCGAGCGGATCACCGCCCGCATAGGCGTAGAGATTTGTTCCGCCGGTAAAGCCGCTTGGGTCTTCGTTTAGGAATCGGTGCAAGATAGGTGAGTAATAACGTGCCTGCATGGAGAGCAACCCATCGGGTTCCGTCATGACACCCCATTTGCCGTTGGAGCAGAACGGCGTTGTGACCGTGCCACTTTCGATGGTGCGCTCTCCGTATGGAGAATAGCTCAGGCGAGCAGTGACGTTACCGCTGGCGTCACTCAAGGCGATGGTGTCGCCGCGCCAGTTATAGTGATAGTATACCGGGCTTTGCGCCACGCCTGTTGCGCTGGTGGTTTCCTCGTAAAGAAGGCCAGTGCCATAGACGTAACGGGTGGTGCTGCCGTCGGGATTCTGTTTGACTAAGAGCCGGTCGAGCGACGCTCCCCGCGAGCAGATATACTTAGTTGTCTGCCCGCCTGTAATACTGCTGACGCGCCGATTTTCGGCGTCGTAGGTGTAGGTTATTCCACCCGCGTTGACGAGTCGGTTGCGCCTATCCCAAGCGAGCGCACCCAGAAGGGTGCCTTGGACAGGGGCAGATTGCAGGTTGCCGTCCAAATCGTGACTGACAGATTGCCCGTTGTAGGTGGCGATCCGGTTGTCATTATCGTAGGTTAACGTGACCGACGGTGGTGCGTAGGTTTTCGCAATTGGGGAGGGCGTGTAAGACTGCAACTTGTTGTCGTTGTAATAGCCATAGCCCGCCTGCCAAAGCGTTCCTCCGCTTATTTTCTCCTCATAGTCATTGATGAGCCGGTTAGCGTTGTCAAAAATTACCCGCTGCCGGGTGTTGTTTGGTCGGTCCACATGATCCAGCCTGCCAACCGTGTCATAATAGTAGGTTGTTACTCGTGAAGACCAATCAGTAACGGTTTTAAGCCGGTCGGAGCCGTCGTACGTGTAGCTCACGGTCTTGTTACCTGGATAGGTGATCGAGGTGATGTTTCCTTCGTTATCATACCCATAACCCACGGTATTACCTTGGATGTCTGTGCAACTTGTCACCCGACCCAGTTCGTCAAAGATCCGATGGGTAGTTCCGCTAGTCTCGACCACATCGGTCGCGTTGCCTTCGCCATCATAGTACCAAGTAATAGGCCCGACTCCGTCCGTGCATGTTTTGGTCCGTTTCATCCCTTCGTAGGTGAGTGCCGTCTGGTTTCCACCAGGCGACTGAAGGGTCTTGGGCAGGCCGCCCGGCTCGCGGTCGATAATTTGGCTCTGTCGGCCCGAAGGATAGGTGAACGAAGTCGGCATCCCGTCTGTGGGGCCATAGCCAAAAACGAAGGTTTTTCCACGCTGGTTCTGCATAGTCAGGGCGCGCCCAGCGTCGTCGTATGTCTGATAAACCGTGTGATTGAGGGGGTCGAGCGTATGGTCGAGCCGCCCCGCCCCGTCATAAAAATACTGCGTGGCGTGGTTCAGCGCGTCGTATTGTACGGCAATGCGCCCTGCGTTGTCGTAAGCCGTTGAGCCGGTCGTGATGGTCAGCGGATTGGCGACCCAACTTCGCCGTCCTGCCGCATCGAAATTGGTCGTTGTTGTGTGGCCAAGACCGTCAGTCACCGTAGTCTGCCAATCACGCGTGTCATAGCCATAGCTCACGGTAGCTGTGTCTGTCGCCGTCATTGTTTGGACGTGGCCGAGATTATCATGGGGTGTGCTCACCGTATGGTTATTTCGGTCTGTGACGCTTTGCAGATAACCGTTGGAGTCATAAACCCATGTCGTCAATTTCCCGCGCGCATCCGTTCGCGTTTTGGGTAAGCGGCGCTTGTCGCACGTGTATTGTGTGACGTTATTTCGGCCATCGGTAGAAGTCAGAAGATCGCCGCGTGCGTTGTAAGAAGCCGAAGTTGTCGTGCCATCGCCACGGGTGACGTTGGTGGAGTTGCCGTAGCTGTCATACGCCGTGAAGCTAATGGTGTTCCCGGCCGGATCAATGACGTGATCAAGCAACCCGTCGGCACGAGGAAAATATCGCGTTAGTCGCCGTCCGGCATCCCAGACGGATGTCAAATGATTCTTCGTGTCATATCCGTTTTCGGTGTACCGCCCGGTAGGATCAATGACTTTCCAGAGCCTGAGCGAGCCGTCGTATTGGTAGGTGGTGGTTTTGACGCTGCTATCCGTACCCGTAACCGCACTCGTTAGCAGGTTTTGGTTGGAGTCGTAAAAAGAGGTCGTCTGGCGTCCGGTAGCATCCACGGTTTGTGTCACATGATTTTGCGAATCATAGCCGATGGATGAGTAGTTGCCAAGCGGATCGATGGTCCCCGCATTGCGGTTTTTATAGTCGAAAAGATGAGCGGTGATTCCTCCTTGCGGGTCAACTTCCAGCGTGGTACCGGGCGAATAAAGGAACTTCCACGTGTGGGTCGAGAGCCCCTGGCTGAGTTGTTGATAGACCCGGTCGAGGCTGTCGTAATCGTTGTGCGTGACGGTTGTGTTCGCGTTGTCTTTCCAATCCGTGAGCCGGTTGCGTCCGTCGTAGACGAGAGTCGTCTGGTAGGTCTCAGGATCGGTGATGCCTGTAAGATTGGCCCCGCTGTAGCTGCCGCTCGTGTAGGCAAATTGCACCGAGCGCCCGGTTGAATCTGCGACTTGTTTCAATAATCCGTTCCCCACACCAGAGGTGTTGTAAGTGAACGTCAGCGTGCGCCCCCATTTATCAGTCACCGTCGAAAGGCTGCCGCTTGTGTAGGCGTAGGTCTGGGTGTTGTTATCCACATCCTTCCATTGGCTTATCCGATTTGACCCGTCGAACACGACGCTGCCACCGAACCTGGGCAGGAGTGTGAAAGTGCCATTGCTTCCTGTAAGCGTTGTCGTCGCCCCAGGAGGAGAATTCCATGAGCCATCCGGCTGGCTTATGTAGGCGAAATACTGGTTTCCGAGTTGCACGTTGGCAACGTTGTTGGTGATTCGATTTACAGTCCAGTTTGCAGCCAAAGCTCCAAGCACCAATTCTTTCGCGGAATAACTGGTATCCGCGAAATCACAAACCGTCATGACACCCATAATCGTCTGGGCTGCATCCGTAGGTTGGGTGAGCCCGAACGCCATGTCAGGTTCGCTGCTGAGCGCCACCTTCCCCTCGCAGGAGTGATGCCAACCATTGCCGAGCGAGGACGCTTGAAAATTACGCGAACTGTCATAATAGCGGGTGAAACTTAGGCCCCGAGGCGAGCCTTGTTCGCCAAGCGCCAAGTCCGTGTGCTCCATCGTGTAGGCACCAGAACCCAAATTGACAGGCTCTGTGCTGACAGCCGGAGCGGTGTTGGGTGGTGGTGAACTGGTATTGGTCGGAGATGCGACGTTTTGTGAGATGTCGTTGACCTGTTGAGTCGAAACGCCGCTGGCTGGAACAGGTATGGTGGCGTAGCCTCCTGAGTAACCACCAGAGATGATCATTCCAACATTCGAGCCGCTGATAGATACATAGCCATATCCTTTCCACTGGTTCAGGCCGGTGGCCCCGTTTTGGTGCAACAACAACGTGCGTCCACCGCCAATCAAGCTACTAAAGGTGGATAGGTCGCCCGAGCCATAATTGCTTAATGCAGGGCTGACCGTAGAACTGTAATTACTCGAAGTGGCGCGGAAAATCTTTTGCGCACCGTCGTTGGCCAGTGCCAGACACCTTACTGTCGAGACTGACGCGCTGCCACCGGTTTGCTCGATAACGCCGTGCTCCATCGCGCTCGCCAAATAGCTATAGGCATTGAAAGCAATATTATCAGCGCCTTGGGCGTTCATAATGACTGAACTGGCTCCCGGCATATCCACGTAGTAACCGGATTCCTGGCCCGTTCTTCCAAATATATTTGTCACCCCAGCATAGCATCCCCGTATTTGCCCCGTGAGAGATGCCTCAAGATATACCCGTCGAATCCACTTTAGCCCCAAAGAATGAAGGGTCTCGGTTGTCACTTGCCGCGACGTATCCGTTAGCCCGCTGGCAAGATAGTTTTGCAGGCGTTGATTGCTGGCGTCAATTTGGCCTGTGGACCTTGAATTTCCGAAATAGGAATATGAGAGGTCGTAACTGCCGCTCCGCAAATAGGAAGCGGCATTAAGCGTCTTTGTATAAAACCCACTGGTAGACGGATGACTGAGGGATAAAGTAACGCTGACACTCGTCCCGCTGGGATTGGATTCCTGGGCAACCAACGAATCTCCTAACCAGAGCTGCGTGGCATTGGACGAAAAGACGATACTCAAACGGTTGCCCTGTAACGAATCGGCATTGAAAGTGGAATCGATTGAGCCCGCCTGGACACGAAATGTTGCGATGTATGAAGATGGGACGGATGAAAAGGTCGTTGTGACCGTTGGTGAGCAGGAAGAGGGCGGAGCCCCCTGGGAGAGATTGGTAATATTCTGTTCCTGGATGCGCCATCCGCCGACAATCTGTTCAATGTCGGCGCTGGAATTATTTGCATTGATGTAGTTCCGAAGCGCCGTCGAATACTGTCCAAGTCGGCTTTCCACGCTCGCACGGCTCAGATTTTGTGCGTAGTCACCGGTCGAGGTGCCCCCGGCGTCACTGACCAATTGGCTGCGGCTGTAACCGCTTGCGGTCTTGTAATCGATGCCGGTGAAGCTTTGGCTCATCTTGTAGCTGGGATCGAGATCGTAGGTTGTCCCGTTAATTGTCGCTCTTACCCAGACGTGATCGAAAGGCCAGAGAATGTAGCTTCCATAGTTGGTGCCGGTGTAAACTTGAACGTAGTTCGAATACAGCACATTTTGGGCATACGAAGACGGCGCACCGACCCAATGCGCCAGATCATTCCCGTCTGGCGACGTGTTCTTTACTGTGTATTTACCACTGACATAACTTGTCGCCGAATAACCGGCTTGATTGAGAAGTGCAATCAGGAGGCTCGCCTGATCCATGTCATTCCCAGCACCATCCAGATACGTCCCTTGGGCTCCTTTGTTGCTTCCCCAATAAGGCTGGAAAACGATTTTGTTGCGCACGTAGTTGAATATTTTTACTGGATCATTATTCAACCCGCTCGCCAATGCTTGTAGCTCGGGCGTAATTGCCGTGGCCGATGGGCCGCTTACAAGCGCAAGCGGATTAAACGCGGACAGAGTGGCTGGATTTGTTTGAGACTGTGAAGCTGCCCCACCGGAACTCCCCTCGCTGACAGCTATTGGCATCTGATCTTGTGGAGGGACACAGTTTTCCCAGCCCGTTACGAGTGTTTCATCGGCAGAGGTAATTGCCGTGCAAGCCAAGAGGAAAACCAAGGGGAGGCATCCAGCCCATTTTGCTTTAGAGCGTGTAATCATTGTGGAAAGAGATTGTTGAATTTTAGAGGGCTGTGGAGCGTGAACGGAGAAACCGCGCCATTACGAAGGGCAGTAGGACGGCCAGTGACACAAAGGCCCATCCCGGCATCGCCGGAATACCCTGGGGAGAAGTGATAGTGTAGTAGGAGCTAAGCGCGTCCGATACGCCAGCGACTTCGAGTCGAAAATGAAGATTCGCGGCATTCGGCAGTGGGGTAAGGCACCGAACGACAATTTGCTCCGTCCCGTTGCCCAAGTCCTGAGCCGACACCTGCTGAAAATATTGGCTGCCAGAATACCATGTCACCAAATCACTGGACTGCTGCAAAACAACCAACGAAGCGGCCCCTATCGAACAGGTGTAGGTGAGATAAGGATAGCTTTTCCCGTCGGTGTAGGTTTGGTAACTTGCCGTGACAAGCGGCCCTGAAAAGGGGACGAGAGGATTTAGCCCCAACGCGTATTTCATCAAGTTGCTGATGCCGTCATTGGCGTATGATGCCAGCGGATCAATGCCGGTCGTTCCAAAATAGTAGTTCTCCCACCAGTCTGGAATGCCATTTGCCGTTTCGCCCGAGCCGGTTGTGTCGGAGCCATTGGCACCGGCAGACAGCAAATTCGCTTCCTCATCGCAGGAATAGCTGTAGCTGAGGCCATTGGACTGCGTTGAAGACGACAAGCGGTTTGCATCGTCATAGACGAAGGTGTCCGCGCGAGCGGAAGAAATGGCGCAAGCCAATGCGATAAACAACAGTGTACCGCAAACGAGGCATGGCTTGACCAAGCCTGCGGGCAAGGGAGGCGCGAATGTCGCGCAAGGGCGTTCTTTCATGGGTGAGTTTCAGGTTCGATGGTTTGGCGCAGATTCAGGCGGGCAAGACTCTTATGAGTCCTTTCATTCTCTCCGGTTTACGCTGCGGTGTTTTTCATATTTTGACTGACGACCATGCCTACGTCGGCACCAACAGTTTCCATATTCGTGATGGAATGTTGCGTCTTCATGGCAAAAAAGTGACAAATATGTAAATTATTAGATCATTTCAGAAACTATCGACAGGTAGGCCACGGCCAAAGGAGGTCTTCCCTGCCTCCAGACCTTCTTCTGTCAGCGCCCAACGACGCTGGCCCAATAAAAATACCTCCCCACTTTTGTGAGGAGGTTGCGTCATTCACGCGCCTGTCGGTTCCCTATCTGGAACCTCCTTGACGGCTCGTGCGCGGTTCATGACGAAGTCGGTCGCTTTAGCCGCCTGATTTGCAGTATGAACGATCCACCGCTTGTGATCTTTATCCTTGAGAACATCGAGCCACCCGCGCAGGTATGCGGCGGATTGTTCGTGATCGTCCCGCACAATGTCTGCTTCCGCGCCCAAAAATGCCGCGCCCATTTCGGCGACAAGTTCCTCTTCCGAGTAAACCTTGCCGCCGAAACCGTCGTTCTCGACGAGGCTCTTTCGATTGAGGCGACTTTCATGGCCGGTTGAATGCACAAGCTCATGGTAGAGTGTCAGATAAAAATCTTCCAAGTGAGGAAAACTCTCCCTGCTTGGAACCTCGACTGTATCCGCATTCTTCTGGTAGAAGGCATGGGCATGGCGACCTTCGATGACCGTAGGGCGCTGAGGCATCGCCTGCACGATCTCATCCGCCTGGACAATATGCTCAACGCTCGGCGCTAGCATAACATCCGGGAACTCCACGTCTTCAATCTGCACTGAGTTGAAGACCTTGTATCCCTTGAGAAAGAAGGTTTCCTTTTCCTCTTCGGTGCCGTCTGTGCCTTTCACCCTTTTTTTGAAGCTCCCAAATTTTACAACAAGCGAACCATGCTCTCCCTTCTTTACCAGACCACCGTGTTCCTTGAGTTGCTTCCATGTCATCCAGTAGGGAGAAGCCAACCGCTGCCACCCGAGTAGGATGATGTTGATGCCTTGATACTCTCGCCCGGTGTGAAAGTTTAGAGGCCTGCCGACGTTTCTTTGCCAGGGACAGTGCCAGGGCACCACTCCCTTTTCAAGCTGGCGAATAATAGTGTCCGTTACCAATTGGTATGGATCAATGAACTGTTGATGATTCATAAAAGAACTCCTTTGTTTTGTGGTTGTCACTAGAAGTCCGCCTCACATGAGATGGACTTCACAGTGGCAGCCACCGGCTGCCCTGTTTTCCTGCTACACCCGCCACTTTCTAAGCAATTCAGTGCGTTGCTTTTGAAGAGCCTGTGGAATGCTTGTGGACAACTCCCTAAAAGGGAGGGCATTAGAATTAAGATTAGAATTTATATTAAGATTAGAATTAGAATGCGATAGGCTATCTGACGCTCTTCATAGAGCTTGATAGTCTATGGATAGACTATCGGTAATATTCTTTGGTGCTCGTTTCAGTTCCAAAAGAATACCCTGTTTGACCTTTGGATTGAGTGTCTGATGCCTGATGAAATTGACGATGCCCACCCATCCATTGGCAGCGACAAGTTTTCCGTCCTGTTCCAATTTTCTAAAAATCGCAACCGCCTTGTCCGCTGAAATTCCAGTATCAAAAGCTACCCGTTTTGCGGGTAGCTCATAGACGCCAGAAATATTCGTAAGCGGATTGGTAAGGAGGTAAAGGAAAAGGAGTTTTTCAGTCGGGGTTAAACCCGTGATGTATGAGTCATCCCAAAACTTCGTGTTGACGATCCGTTGCTTTGCCACACTCGTTGTGCCCTCGACCAGATGGCGCGTGCGGCGTGATTCACCCAGGAGAGATCACGTAGATACATCCCCCAGTATGAACATCGCAAAACGCGCCAACCAGTTTTGAGCAGATTAAAACTCGATCACCTTTTCTTGTGCCTTATTTTCCCGCAACCGGTGAC
>CAIYQA010000344.1 GCA_903928175.1 uncultured Spartobacteria bacterium
GATAAGGCCCTCAAAATCCTGGTGGAGGGCGACGTCCATTACTATGACAGCTTTGAGTGCGCCATTCATGCACTTGCTCCCGAGTGCGCCCACTGCGGGTGCAAAGTGATCGGACACGGAGTCCAGTCCGGGGAAGAGGTGTACTGTTGCGCCCACTGCGCCAGCCACTCCGGGGTGGTGGGGCTCCAAGACCGGGTTTAGTTTTTGGGCTCTTCGGTCGCCCAGTTGCCGAGGTCGTCGGCGGTGCCCGGTTGGCGATCCGGGCCGCAGGAGAAGAGATCAAAGCTGTTGGGGTTGTGTTTGCCGGGGCAGACGTAATTGTATTCCTTGTCCCACGGATCCCGGGGGACCTGCTCGAAGCTTTGGCTCCAGTGCCTGGGCCGCGGTTCCGTGCTCGGCTGCTCCACAAGGGCCTTGAGACCCTGCTCGGAGGTGGGGTAGAATCCGTTGAGCCCGTTGTAAAGTTTGAGCTGCGTTTTCATTGCGGAGATGTCGGCGTCCACCCGCACCGCACGGGCTTTTTCCACGTTGCCTCCCATGTTGTAAATCGCCGCGCCCAAAAGCAGCGAGATGATCACTACCACCAACATGATTTCCAGCAGGGTGAAGGCGTTCTGAAAACGCGTGATGCGGAGCTTGAAATGGTTTTTCATATTACGGAGCAAAAGTGTAGTCCAGTATTCGCCAATTGTGCTTGAGTTGCAACTCGATGGCGCGAATGGCTGCGGGAGTGGCATCCGCGGGGAGTTGCAGGGTGAGCGTGTTGTTTCCCACGCGCAACGCGGAGCCGGGCAGGATCATTTGCCCGTGCAACCAGCCTGCGTAATTGAAGCGCATCGCTTCCAAGGGGCGGACAAGCCCCACGTAGCCGGGGTCTGCCAGGTCGGGGAACTGAGCTGTGACGTAGCCCGCAGGCTGTTCATTCACCCATACCTGCAACGGGGCAACGGGATCCGCCCCGAGGATGTCCAGCGCCACAAAGGCCAGGAGCGGCACGGATTCGAGATTGAATTCAAACGTCACCGAACGCTGCGGAGGCGTTTCGCCGGTCTCTGTATTCGATCCGGAGTTCACGGCAGAGGCGGCGGCAGGTGCGGCCGCGTTCGGCGGGGTCAATTTGATGACTCCTGCTGCGAGCGTGGCGCGGACCCGGCCAAAAAGATAGGTGTCGTTTTCCTGTGCGGGCTGCGGGTTGGCATTGCCGAAGGGATCCGCGACCGGAACTTCCTTGAGCGGCGCGGGATCGAAATCGAGCGCGGTGTGGACAACGCTTTTCTTCAACGTGGTCAGGAACGCTTTGCGGATATTCGTGCCGTCGCCGGGCACATCGATTTCCACATAATCGACTCCTTGGGTGGGCAGGGAGATCGATTCGGAGGCGGGCAGGCTCAGTCCCGCTCCCAGCGGTTTCGAGGCAAACTGGCGTTGGCCGATTTCCGACCAGGCGGTGACGGTGGGATGGGCGTCGGGTTTGTCGTCGAAGAAAACTCGCAGCAGGAGAAGATCGTTGAGCCCCGGCATCGGGCGCAGCCGGATTCTGAAAACCGTGTGCGGCGGCGTTACGGGTTCCGGCAGCCCCTGCGCAACGGTTTCAGCAACCGTCCCGGCGGGGATGATTTGCACGGATTCCAGCCAGATCGGCAGCGGCGGCTTGACACCTGCGGGGTGGCGCAGCGCGGCGAAATCCAGCAGTGCCGTATAGGGAGTCGGCTGGGCGACCAAATCCTGGGCCTTGGCCAGGGGAGAGAGGCAAGCCAGACCCAACAACAGCAAGGCAAATATCCGATAGAGTAAACGCACAACAGTAGGAGAAAGCACGCCCGGGCGGGAAGGGCAAGTGTTTTAGGGTATTTGAAAGCTTTTTTAGCTGGCCGAAGGAAGGGCAAAAGACAGTTCTTTTTGCCCCTTTGCGGCTTTGCGTGGGGGATTTTAGTGCATCCGGCTCTGCAAACCGGCAGTGAGGCCGAATACCGCGCTCAAGATCGCATACACCATCAACCCCACCAAAGTGGCGATGACAATGATCACCAGCAGCGGGACCAGGGTGGAAACAAACTGCACCTGCTTGTCGAGTTCGCGTTCGTGCACGTCGGCGACCATCGCCATCGTCTCCGAAAAATGCCCGGTCTGCTCTCCCACGGCCATCATGTCCAGGAACAGGTCCGGGAAAAGACCCGCCTGCCGCAGCGCGTTGGAAAGGCCTGCGCCGTCCATGACCGCCTTGCGCACCTCGACCATTTGCATCCGCACGAACGCGTTATCGGCGATGTCTTCCAGGAGCGAGAGGGATTTCAAAAGCGTCACGCCGTTCTCTGAAAGGGTCGCCAGCGTGCGCGCGAACTGGGCGTAAAAACGGTAGCGAGGGATGCGGCTGAAGCCTGGGAAATTCCACAGGAAACGGTCCCAGGCGCAACGGCCTTCGGCGGAGCGGGTCGCAATTTTCCAAAGGCTGAACAGGCCGCCCGCGGCCAGAAGCGCCACCCACCAGTAATGGGTGAGGATCGAGTTGGCGTTGATGAGGATCTGGGTCGCCGGAGGGAGTTTCTGCCCGGTGGTTTTGAGGAAATTCGTGAGCTGCGGTACCATTACCGTCATGAACACGATGATCAGCGCGATGCCGACGAAGACGAGAGCCGCCGGGTAAAGCAGGGCTTGTTTGACACGGTCGCGCAGGGATTTGATATCGGCGATGTGCGCCACCAACCGCCGCAGAATCTGGGTGAGCGCGCCGGAAGCCTCTCCAGCGGAAACCATGTTGATGTAAAGGGAAGAGAAGATTTTTGGGAAATCGCGCATCGCCTGCGAGAGGCTGCGCCCGTCCACCAGCCCTTGGTGAAGCGCTTTGGAGAGTGCCTTTAATTTGGGTTGCTGCAAGCGGCGCACGAGGATGCCAAGGGCTTCATCCAAAGTCATCCCCGCAGAGAGAAGGTGGGCGAGCTGTTCGGTGAACAGGAAAAGCTGCGCAATGGGAAGCCGGTTCAACGTCCCGGGAAGGGCGACTGCCTGTTCTGCAACGGCGCTGGTGGGCGAGAGGAGGGAGGGGCTCGGTTTCGCAGCGGCCTTGCCGTCCTGGGCCGCCCCTCCTGCGGTCTCGATCTTGATCGGCACCCCTTGCTGCTGCTCGATCTGGGCAATGGCACCCCGGCGATCGTTGGCCTGCAGCGACCCGCGAAAGAGAGTCCCGTCCGGTTTGCGGGCGACATAGGTGAATTCAGGCATGAAAAAAACGGTGGCAGGGTGGGATCAACGACAAGAAACAGCAGGACGGGGCCAATCGCAAGCCTTCGGTGCAGACGCTAACCTCCAAACGCCCCCAAGAACGCCACTTCGACCGCGAGTTGTTCCTGGACATTGCGCCCGAAATTTTCCCGCAAGGTTTCCAGGGCGCTCATCCGGCGGAGCACTTCCGGCGTGGTAAAGCGCCCGGCCAATTGCGCGGTTTGGGCGGCATAGGTGGGAAAATCGAGCGCGCCATTCCCGGTTGCCCCGTGTTGCTGGCGCAGCACGTCGCCCCACCATTGGAGCAAGGTTTCCATGAACACCGTGCGGGCCTGGAGGTAGCGCGCTTCCGCCAGCGCCTTGTAATATTCCTCCCGTTCGGCGAGCCATTTGCCATCGGTGGTTTGCTTGTAGAGACCCTCCTCTCGTTTGAGTTCGGCGGCCCCTTCCTCCTGGACTGCCGATTTCGCTTCGGCCAGTAATTTCGTGAATTCGCGCACCAATATAAAGACCCCGCCGATATCGGCCTCGCCCGTTTTGCTTTTGGCCAGCAAATACCGGGAGACGAGATCGAGCAGGCGGCGCTGAGCCTCGTCGGGTTCGCGGCGGGGCGGGGCGGCGAGTTGCACGAGGATGCAGCGGGAAAGAATCGTCTCCAGCAACATCTCCGGGTGAGCGCTCACCAGCAGCAGGAGCGAGTTGGCCGGGGGTTCCTCCAGGGTTTTCAGAAAGGAATTGGAGGCCGAGGCGTTCATCCGGTCGGCGTCGAAAACGATGGCCACCTTGCGGCCGCTCTGCGAGGCGCGCATTTGCAACTCCTTCTCCAGCTCGCGGGTTTGCTCGACTTTGATGATGCGCGACTTCGATTCCGGCTCCACGCAATGGACATCCGGGTGCTGAAGCGGATCGTCCGTCGCCCCGGCGACCAGCGCTGCGAGGTGCAGCGCCAACGCGCGTTTGCCGCTGCCGGATTCCCCCGCGATCAAATAGGCATGGGCAAGCCGTCCGCCCTCAAAGGCGCGGTGCAAAAACTCCAGGGCGGCTTCGGGGGAAAAGGCCATCGGTTAACGCTTGCCGCTGGCCACCCGTTCGGTGCCGCGCCGGGCGCTGAGGACGAACGGGTTGTTCTCCCCATACTTCGCCCAAGGGCCGGAAGGCACTTCGCTGAATTCCACAAATTTCCAGTCGCACACGTCCCGGGTGGCGTTCATCCCGAGGAAGTCGCGCACCGCCGGGGAGACATCCAGACCGGCTCCCTGGTTCAAGTTCGGCTTGGGCCGATCTTTGCCGAAAACATATTGCCAGTGGTCGGTGCGGAAGGGGCCGCAGTCTTCCCATTGCGCATAACAAACCCGGCTGCCGTGGCGAATGGCAATCCAACGCCCTTTGCAAACGGAATGCCCGGCCTGCTGGAAGGCTTGGCGGAACCACGGGATGACGAAGGAAGCCTCCGGCTTGGTGGTGCCGCGCGTCACGTCGTTGTAGGGCAGGGCGCAATAAAACGGATTTTGCGTGGGCACAAACGCGACGGGCAGGTAGCCGTTGCGGCGGTCCGGGCGATCCACTCCGCCGTAATTACCCAGCCAGTTCGGGTCCCAGGAACTGGAGCGATTCGGCGTCGGATTGCGCGCCGTGGTGCCTTCTCCGATCCAAAATACCGTGGTGACAATATCCAACTTCCACGGATACCGCCCTCCCAGCAGCGAGGTGGAGCGGCCGCTGGAGGTCTGGACCTGCACGGTGGGCTCCATTTTGAGCAAGGCGTTCTCGCGCAGTTTTTGGGCGTACCGGGCGAAATCTGCGCTGCTTTGATACGGGGATTGCCCGTGCGCGATGAGCCCGTCAAGCATCAGTGCGCAAAACCCAACCAGGATTGGAAATCGTTTCAAAGCTCTCATTGGGTGAAAGAAGTCGTTTTTATATTAGAAAAATGAAGAAGGGTAAAGTCCTTTCCGGCGAGGGCGGTTCCTAGGGGAAAAGCCTCTAACCGTATCAGGGTAAACAGCATCGTTGGTGCCATGTGGCGGGCAACTTACACACTTTCCCTGGCACGTCTTGCGATTTTTCCCGATTTTTTGAATCGGGGTTTTACTGCCGCAATCCGAGCTTGCGCCGGATTATCGCGAGGACGTCCTCCACTTCTTCGATGCGCAGCAGGGCCACTGAAATGCCGAAGGCGGCGGCGGCTAGAATGATGGTTCCCAGGACGGCGACAAGCTTGGGCAGGAACGCCATCGTGGCGAGCCCGGCAAAGAGCCAGCGATTCGCGGCGACGCAGACAAGCGCCAGGGGAAGGCTGGCGAGGGCGAGCTTGCCGAGATTTTTCAGGAGCATCCGCGTTTCCAATCCTTCGATGTGCCGGGCCATCATGAGGTAGAGGATCGCGAAGTTGATGATCGCCACGAGGCTGGTGGAGAGGGCCAACCCGCGATGGCCGAAGCCGAGTTGGAAGGTGAACACCTGGTTGAGCAGGTAATTGGTGGCGATGGAAAAGAAGCTCACCATCATCGGCAGGTTGCGCCGGTTCAGGGCGTAAAAGGCCGGGGCGAGCACTTTGATGCCGGAATAGGCCACCAGTCCCACGGCATAGAATTGCAGAGCGGCGGCGGTCTGTTGCGTGGAAAAATAGGCGAACTCCCCGCGCTGGTAGATCAGCGAAATGATCGGCTCGGCAAAGAAAATCAACCCCACGGCGCACGGGATGGTCAGCAGGAAGGCGAGCCGCAGGCCGTGACTGAGGGTCGAGCGGACCCCGCTCAAATCCTGGACCGCCGCAAACCGGGAGACGACCGGCAGCGTCACCGTTCCCACCGCCACGCCGAAGATGCCCAGCGGGAGCTGCATGAGACGGAAGGACTGCTGAAGCCAGCTCACCGGGCCGTCTCCGAGGATGTGGGAGGCGAAGTTGGCATTGACCATTACGTTCACCTGCACAGCGCTGGCGGCGATGACGGCCGGCCCCATCAAAATAAGAATCTGGCGCACACCCTCGTCCCGCCACGCAAAGTCCAAATGCAGCCGAAAACCGACCTTCCATAGTGCGGGGAATTGGACAACGAGTTGCAGCAGCCCGCCAATGAGCGTTCCCATCGACAATCCAATAAGCGAGCGGGAGCCAAAGTGCGGATCCATCCACCAGCCGAGCGAAACCCCGGCGACGATGGAGCCGAGGTTGAAAAAACTCGAAGCCATCGCGGGCATTCCGAAGACATTTTTCGCGTTGAGCATCCCCATCGCCAGCGCCGCCAGCGAGACGAGCAGGATGAACGGGAACATGATCTGCGTAAGCTGGAGTGTCAGCGCCTGTTTGTCGGAAGGCCATGCGCCCGCAAGAATGTTGATCAACTGCGGCGCGAACACGACGCCCAGCAGCGTCACCAAGCTCATGAAAACCGTCGTGAGCGTGGCCATTTTGTTGGCCAGCCTCCAGGCGGAGCCGTCGCCTTCAGTCGCGATTTTTTTGGAGAACGTGGTGATGAATGCCGTCGAGAGCGCCCCTTCCGCGAAAAGGTCGCGCAGCAGATTCGGCACGCGGAACGCCTGATAAAAAACATCGGTGGCGTATTTGCCAAAAAGCGCGGCAAGCACCACCTCGCGCACCAGCCCGAGCACGCGGCTGCAAGCCACCGCGAGCCCCACGACCCCGGCGGCGCGTTTACTGAGCTGGTTCTGCTGCTGGGCGGAGGGGGTGGTCATTGGGAAAGGAAAACAGGAGGGAATCAGGAAACCAGGAAACCAGGAAATTTTGAGTTATGCATGGAGGTCAGGCAGGAATTGTGCAGGCCATTCGCGGTGAACACGTTTTATGGACAGGGTCAAAGAGGCGAAATTGAGCAACAAGCCGTGATTCAGCCCTGTTGCTTTCAAATAGGATCGGACAGTAGCAAAATGAATATTTTCGAAGGCACTTATGGCTTTCAATTCAACCACAATCAAATTGTTTATTACCAAATCCAACCGATGGTTGGCGACAGTTTTGCCACGATAGTCCACTTGAATCTGCCGCTGTCGCTCGAAAGCAATGTTGCGGTGCTGAAGCTCAATGCAAAGAGCTTCCTCATAGGTGCTTTCCAGATACCCAGGACCCAAGGTGCGGTGAACCTCAATGGCTGCCCCAATAATTTGTTCGGTGAGTTCCTTTTCTTCCATTCCTGGATTCCTGGTTTCCTGATTAAATTTCTTGATGCGCGGCTTTGCGCAGGCGGTCCATGATGGCCACGCCCAGGCCGGTCTCGGGGACCGGTTCGGCGAGGATAAGGTCCAAGCCCGCTTCGTCCAGGCGGCGCAGCGCGGCAAAAAGATGCGTGGCGGCTTCGCGCAAATCCCCGGTGGCGCTCAATATTTCCACGATGTCAAAACCGGGCACGGCGTTTTGCCACGCGAGCAGACCACAGCGTTTGCCGGGAACAGGTTGCGGACTGGCGGCAAGGTGCAGCGGCGTGCGCGGAGCGTAATGACTTTTCAACTGCCCCGGCGCGACCGGGCGCGCGACCACGCCAGGCGCGGTCACTTCCCCAAACGGGGCCAGTTCCTCGCGGGTCACCGGACCGCTGCGCAAAATTTCCATGCGCCCTCCGGCAACCGCGATGATGGTCGATTCCACGCCGTGCGCGGTCGCCCCGCCATCCACCACCAGCGGAATGCGGCCCGCAAGTTCGCTCATCACATGGGCGGCGGCGGTGGGGCTGATGCGCCCGAAGCGGTTGGCGCTGGGAGCGGCGAGGGGACGTCCGAACGCGGTGGTGACCGCACGGAAAACCGGGTGGGCGCTCATGCGCAGGGCCACGGTGGGCAGGCCGCTGGCAACCATGTCGGGCACGAGATCGCGCCGGGGCAGCACCAGCGTAAGCGGGCCGGGCCAGAACCGCTCCGTCAACCGGCGGACCAGCGGGACATCGCCAGCGGGGATGGCGGCGAGCCGTTCCAGCCAGTCCAGGTCGGGCAGGTGAACAATGAGCGGGTCAAAGAACGGGCGTTCCTTGGCCTCGAAAATTTTGAGCACCGCCTCGGGGTTGAGGGCATCGGCGGCGAGGCCATACACCGTCTCGGTGGGCAGCGCCACCGGTTCGCCCGCGCCGAGAAATCGACAAGCCTTCGTCACGGCGCAAGCGAGCGACTCGGGCGAATCTGTGGATAAAAGGAGCGTGTTCAAAGGGCGATGAGCAGAAAGAGTTGCCGGGATATTACGCGGATTACGCGGATTTTGAAGCGGAGAATCCGTTTCATGCAAAACGGCCCCCTCTTCTTTGTGCCTTTGCGGCTTTGCGTGAGCCCGGATTGACGCAAATGCTGCAATTGACGCCCGGAACGGGAGCGCCTAGGCTCACAAAACCTCAATGCCAGCTCCATCCGACAACCTCGAAGCCGTTCTTCCCGTCAACCTCGTCCTCATCGGGTTTATGGGCAGCGGCAAATCGTCCATCGGGCGTCTCCTGGCTACGAAGCTCGGATTCCATCTCCTGGACACCGATGCGCTGGTGGTGGAGTCCGCCGGGATGCAGATCACCGATATTTTTGAGTGGAAGGGCGAAGAAGGTTTCCGCGAGTATGAAACCAAAGCGCTCACCTGCCTGGTGGACCGCAAGGTGCGCGGGGCCGTGGTGGCCACCGGCGGCGGGATTGTCACTCGCGAGGCCAATCTGCCGCTGCTGCACGAGCTGGGTTTCGTTGTGCAACTCACGGCGAGCGAGGAGGTGATTTTCGAGCGGGTTTCGCGCAACAAAGCGCGTCCCTTGCTGCACACGCCCAATCCGCGCGAGACCATCTCGGAATTGTTGGCTCGCCGTTCCCCGCTTTATGAGGCGGCGGCGGATTACACCCTCGACACCAGCATCAAATCCCACGCGCAAGCCGCCGAAGAGATCATCGCCGAGGCCCGCCGCCGGTATCCGACTCCGCTATAAGACAGGATGAACAGGAGTTTTTTTTGGTGCTTAATTCGTGGTTTTGTGAGCAGCGGAGCTTCACTATTTTTAGACAGGATTAACAAGATTGACATGATTTACAGGATTTCTCGGATTGGGTGTTACAAATGCTCACCGGCTTTCATTGGCTACCGGCGTAATCCTGAGAATCCTGAAAATCTTGTTAATCCTGTCTAAATTGCCAGGCGTTCCATGTCTCAAAACGCATATTTTACTGAAAGCGATATGAAACAGGCACTCACTGACTTTGCGCGTTCGCTCGGGTTTTCCCTCTGCCGCGTAGCTCCTGCCGCAGAGCCGGTCCACGCGGAGGCTTTCCGGCAATGGCTTGCGGATGGTTGCGCCGGAGAGATGGCCTGGATGGAGCGCAACGCGGACCGCCGCACCGACCCGCAGCTTGTGCTGCCGGGCGCTAAAAGTGTGATCGTCCTGGCGCTCAACTATTGGCAGGGAGAGGTGGAACAGCGCGGCTCGATGGATCGCATCGCCCGCTATGCGTGGAACGAAGATTACCATGACCTCATCGCGTCCAAGCTGCGCCAACTCGATGTTTTTTTGCAGCAACACGGCGGGGTCCAGAACGGCTATTCTGATACGGGCCCGGTGTTGGAGCGCGATTTTGGGGCGCTCTCCGGGGCGGGCTGGCAGGGCAAAAGCACGATGTTGATCCACCCCAGGCTGGGCGCGTGGTTTTTCCTGGCCGAAGTGTTGACAACGCTCGATCTGCCGCCCGACGCGCCGCTGCCGAATCGCTGCGGGAATTGTGTGCGCTGCATGGTGGAGTGCCCCACAGGGGCGATCACCGCACCGCATCGGATGGATGCCCGACGCTGCATCGCCTATCTCACCATTGAAAATAAAGGGAGTATTCCCGAGGCGTTGCGGCCGCTGATCGGCGGTCGGATTTACGGCTGCGATGTGTGTGCGGCGGCGTGCCCTTGGAACCGTTTTGCGCAGGCCTCCCAGGAAGCGGCGTTTGCCGCGCGGCCTGGAGTGCAGCTTGGGCTGCGGGAGTTGCTGGCGCTGGATGACGCGCAATTTCGCACGCTGTTTCGCGGTTCACCGATTGCGCGCATCAAGCGGCGCGGATTGCTGCGCAATGTGTGCGTGGCCTTGGGGATCACGGGAACGCCCGCCGATCTGCCCGCGTTGGAACGGGCTGCCACCGATCCCGAGCCGCTCATAGCCGAGCACGCACGCTGGGCAGTGGAGCAGATCGCCGCCCGGGAAGGCTAGGAGCGGTTTCGATCGAGTGCAGATGTGTGGCACCTCGCGCATTTACGCCCCGAAGGGGCACAGGATACCAGCCCAGGGCAACGCCCTGGGTTTACACGAGAGAGCGTCGTGCCCTGAAAGGGCACTGGGAAATCTTGTAATCCGTCCACACTTCAATGGCTCCTCCCAGCGCCCTTGCAGGGCGCATCCGCTTGCTCGCGACACCCAGGGCGGCGCTCCGCTTGCCCTGGGCTGATTTCCCCTGCGCTTTCAGCGCGCAGGAGGTCTTCGAGTGCAGCGCGCAGGAGGTCTTCGAGTGC
>CAIYQA010000345.1 GCA_903928175.1 uncultured Spartobacteria bacterium
GATTCACATGGCGCATCCATTTTTTCGCTTCATTTGACACAGACTTGAGCGCAGCAGCCCTTGGAGAACACCCACTCCACCCGATCAGTGCAAAATAAGATTATTTTCAACACAGGAGAATTAGATAAATCAGCCAAATCTTTGTTATTACGTCTGCTTCAAATTAAATCCTCAGCTTCAATTCGCTCAAATACAAATTTGTTAATTTTATTACTGCTATCATTTATGATATTTTCTTTTGCATCGGCAATTTTTTCTGTGAAGAATCTTTCACAACAGATGTTGTTGATTTCGTACCAATGTTTTCTTTCCATAAAAGGCGACAAAACGTCCTGTAAGAGCACTCTATGCTGCCTTTCAGGAACAAATCTTCCCAGATTTGTTTTGCTGTCCAATGCTCAGACAATGCCTGCTCAATTTCATTCCGCAACACCTGCACGACAGCGCGCTCGGGGGAGCCGAATTTTTGCTTGAGGCGGTCGGATATTGTCATTCCAGAGTCGCCGCATTCCCAGAGAGAACCATCATTTTCACAGTGTATCACCAACATTGAAGCCACAAAAAGACAGGGAATGTCAGCTTACGACACCAAATGACAAAAAAAGACGTCGAAATGTAGGGCAGGATGGGTGATGTGGGCCCACGGCCCTCATCACTTCCTTATTCGCCTTGCTCAACGGAAACCTGTTCTGCGAAGCTGGCAGGCTTCCGCCTGTTTGTGGATATTACGCCAGATGAGCAACCCGCCGACCCGCCGCACGCAACCCGTCCTCAAGGTTCGTCCGTTGCCTGATGAACGGGTCCTCTTGGAAGCGAACGCCGCCGCCGCGAACTTGCCCCTATCGGCCTATCTGCTGGCTGCCGGGCTTGGCGCGACCATCAAGAGCGTGATCGATCTTGAGCAGGTCGCGGTGCTTGCGAAGACCAATGCCGATTTGGGGCGCCTTGGTGGGCTGTTGAAGCTCTGGCTGACCATGGAAGAGCGCTTCGTGCCGAGCTACCCCCGCCATATGGAAATAAACCAACTCTTGCAGAGGATTCAAGAATCCCAACGCGTTCTGCATGAAGCTGCCCGAAATATTGTCGATCATTTTTAGCGGCTAAACTCGTTGCGAGAGTTTATGTGAACAACGGCCAAAGAGTTTAGCCAAACTTACAGTTGAGATGCCATCATATTTTCTATTGAGAAATGGCGGTCAATCGATGCAATATCGTGCTGGCACGATCATACGCGAGCAAACTCCGGCAGAATTTCATAGAGATCCCACACCCAATACTCTGAAAGCACCCCGATTGCCATGGATACGCCATGGTGATTCATCCCTTCTCTGTCCCTGTTGTCTGGAGGGGCAATGACAGCCGATATCCCCAAGCTTCTCACGGAACGTGCGGCATCCGATGCGCTCGGCGTGTCCATCGACACCCTGCGCCGGGAGCGCAAGCGTCAGCGCATCGGCTACACGATCATCGGTGGCCGGGTGCGCTACACCCAGGACCATCTGGCGGCCTACATCGAGAGAGGGAGTTTTCCCCCATGCCCAGCAAACGAACCGACCATCCCGGGCAGATCGGTGACTACTGGCTTACCAAGCGCCCCAACAGCAGCGCCTGGTGCCGAACATGGTTTGATCGGGCAACCCACCAGACTTGCCGCGCATCGCTCGGCACAGATGATTTTCGGGAAGCCCAACTCGCCCTCGCGCAATGGGTCACGCTGAATCGGACCATGCGGCACGAGCCGCCGGCGGATGTTCTGCTGGAGGATTGCCTTGTCCGCTACTGGGAGCGGGACGGGAAAAAGCTTCGCAGCCATGTCCAGGCCCGCATCGGTCTCAAAAAATGGTCGGATTTCTTCCCCGGAGCCACGGTGCTGGAGGTGACGGACCTGCGGATTCGCCAGTTTGTCGAATCGCTCCGTGAAAAGAGGCTCAGCTACGGCTACATCCGCCGCATTCTGTCCAACGGCGCCCGAGCGTTGCACATCGCGGTCCAGCATGGAGAAATCACTTGGGCGCCCCACATCGACCTTGGGTTGGCGCCCGAAGGCGAGCCGCGCGAGCGGGTTCTGACCATGGCCGAGATGGCCCGGCTGTTTGCCGAGGCCGAGCACGAACACCTCATCATGTTTCTGATGCTGGCCGTGGGCACGGCGGCCCGTCCGAACGCTCTCCTGAAGCTGACCACCGAGCAGATCGACACGCACCGCCACACGATCCGCTTGCAGCCCGCTGGGGTGCGGCAAACCAAAAAGCGGAATCCGACCCTTCCCCTGTGCGACACGCTGCTGACCACGCTGCACGGGCTGCCGCCCGGCCCGGTGGTGAGCTACTTCGGTCGGCATGTGCAGGACATCGGGCGGGCCTTCAACCGGGCGCGTGACCGGGCAGGGTTGGGCAAGGACGTGTCGCCTTACACGATCCGCCACACGATGGCGACGGAGCTTCGCATTCGGGGCGTGCCTGTTTGGGAAGTTGCCGGTTGGCTTGGGCACAGCAGCGGGTATAGAACAACCGAACGGTACGCAAAAGGAAACCCGGAGGCGCTGGCAGGCGCGCTCCGGACTACTGAAACGTACTTCGTGGATTTAGCGGCGCGAGTGACA
>CAIYQA010000346.1 GCA_903928175.1 uncultured Spartobacteria bacterium
CCCTTCGTTGCGCTTGCCGAGTTGCGCGCACGGAATTGGGCTTTCATTTACCGAAGAACTGGGGCAAAAAGTGTAAACCATCCGCCCGGTCTAAAGTGTAAAGGATCCTCGGCTCGCACAATGGGGTCGCGCCGTTGGCGCTGAATGCAAAGTCTCCACATTACACCCCTTTTAATTGCACCCGCCACAGAGAGATGGGCGTAACATCCATTGACGCCCCTTTCGCCTGCGGCGTATAATGGCCTCACGCCATGGACGCCGATCTTCGCCAGAAAGTTTACGAGTACATCGAAAAGAAGGGACTGCGAAAAACAGTCCAGCGGGAAGCCATCATCCAGGCGGCCTTCAGCACCACCGATCATTATACGGCCGAGGAACTGATCGCGATGGCCCAGCGCATCGAGCCCTCCGTCTCTCGCGCCACGGTCTATCGCACCCTCCCGCTGCTCGTGGAAAGCGGCCTGCTGCGGGAGATCGATCTGGGCAAGGACCACAAAACCTACGATCCGAATTTCGTCAACCGCCCCCACCACAATCACCTCATCTGTGTTGATTGCCAGAAGGTCGTCGAGTTTGAGGATCACTACATGGAGACGCTGGAGGATTGCATTTCCAAGCGGCTCGGTTTTTCTCCCGCCTCAAAAAGTGTCCGTATCGAGGCCACTTGCGATAAGCTGAAAAAATTCGGCGCCTGCGACAGCAAAAAGAAGCACGGTTGAGAATCGCGTAATTCCCAAGCTCCAACTTGTCCGCGCTGAGGAGTTGCTAGACCTGTTTCGGTTTAATTTGTCGCATTCCTCTCGCCCCGAAGGGGCTGAGTAAACCAGCCCGGGCAGCGCCCTGGGTATGCGTGTGAGAGAGCTGTGCCCTGCAAGGGCACTGGGAAACCTCGCACTCAATCCGCTCCCCCTTACCAGCGCCCTTGCAGGGCGCAACCGGTTGTTGCGCGGCACCCAGGGCGACGCTGCGCTCTGCCCTAGGCTGGTTTCCCTTGCGCTTTCAGCGCACAATCAATGCGACAGCGTCAAACGAAAATGCTCTAGGGCTTCGGATTTTTCGCCGGGGCGGGAACGGTCTGGATGAGGGTCGCCTCGGTCTTGACTTGGGGGGGCGGACAATTGGGGTCGAGCTGGGGCATAAGCCGCAGGGTATCCAGGTTGTTCTTGATGTCCTCGGGAGAAATGTTTTCGCGGATCAAATCGGAGTGGTTGGCCTCGTTGAGGGAGAGGTCCTTGAGGGTTTGGGTGCTCTCCACGATGTAAGGCGTGAGGAAGATCAGCAGTTCGCTGCGGCTCTCTCCCTTGACGGTGTGCCGGAAGGCATGCCCGATCAGCGGGATGTCCCCCAGGATGGGCACCTTGTCCACCGTTGATGTGACCTGCTTTTGCATCAAGCCGCCGATGACGACGGTTGTCGCATTGGGCGTCACGACCACCGTTTCCGCAGAGCGCTTGTTGATGATCGGCGCATTGACCCCGGCGGAAACCGCAACGGTCTGGTCGGAAAGCGACGAGATTTCGGGCGCAACGATCATTTCCACAGTCTTATCTGAGGTGATGAAGGGAGTGACGCGCAGGATGATGCCCACATCCTGATACGTGATGGAATTGATGGTCTGCCCCAGGTTGGTGACCTGGCTGCTGGTCACCAACGGGATTTCCTGGCCAACCACGATCACGGCTTGCTGGTTGTTGCGCGCCATGATGGAGGGGCGGGAGAGGATCTGCGCCTTGCCATTGCTGGCGAGCATGTGCAGCGTGGCGTTCCAATTATCCGAGCTGACCTGGCCGAAAATACCGCGGGCGGTGGGGTTGGCGGCCAAGCCGAACAGGGTGCCCGCGATTCCCGTGCCGCTGGTGAGCGCGTTGACGGCGTTGGTTGAGGTGGTGACGGCTGATACTCCGCTGGAGGTGCTTGATGTCGTTGTGGTGCTGGTGATGGATTTTGGGGTGCCATGGCCAACATTCAGGGTGTAGTTGCCCTCGATGCCGACATCGAGGTTCTTGTCGAGCGTGACTTCGACGAACACCACTTTGATGAGCACCTGGGGCTTGGGATGATCCAGGCTTTCGATCACCTTTTCCACTTGCTTGTGCGTTTCGTCATCGGTAATCACCACGATGGAGCGAGTCTCCGGATCGATCTGGATCATGGCGTTGCCGATCATCGTCTTGCTGGGGTACTGGCCATTGGGCAAAGACGAACTGTAGCCGCCCGAGGAGGTCGGGCGCGAAGTGGTGGTGGTGGAGGGCCGGGAGGTTTGAGCCTCGAGGGAATCCACCAGCGCGAACAGGATAAGGACCGGAGCCAGGGCGGCGAGCAGTTTTGGGAACCTTGGTGTGATCATGGAAAGAAGAGGGTTGATTTTAACGGCTTCTGGACCTGCTTCCGCTATTGCCGGAGGTGTTGAGGAGGTTGCTGACATCGCTGGATGCGCCGGTGGAGGTGCGTTGGTTGAGTTGATTGGAAAGCGGTTGCGAGCCTGAGTTCGATGAGGTTTGCCCGCTAAACATGCCACGCAGGATGGTGGCGACGTTATCGGGATCGGCATTTTCCAGCGAATGCACAAAAACTTTTTGCTTTCTGGTGTCGTCGGAATCGAGCCGACCGACCGTTATCGCAATTTCGGGCATGGAGTCCCGAGCCGCCGAGACGAGGAGCGAGTTGGTGCGCGGGTCCGGCACGGCGACCACCCGGGATTGCAGCAGGGAGCGTTCACTGCGATTGGCCATGGCCGAGGAGGAGGCGGAGGACTGCGGGCGCTTGCTGGAGCTGCTGGAGCTGCGGCTTGCGCCGCTCGAGGTGGGGGTGAAGTCGCTGTAAAGCGAGTTCAGGATGTTGGAAAGCTCCGTGGCATCGGCGTGCTCCAGCCGGAAGATGCGAGTCTCGGTAATGTCGGAAATATTCGTGTCGATGCGGTTGATAATGTCTGCGATGGTCATCATGACCGTCTCAGGTGCGCTGACGATGATCGAGTTGCTTTGGTCATCCGATACCGCAACGACGCGGCTTGCCGCCAGTTGCGCGGCGCCTGGCGCAGGCTGACTGTTGCCGCCGCCCCCGCCGGCCAGCATGGCCGCCCAAGGAGGCGCGGAACCGCCCCGTCCGCCGCCCCCGCCGCCGCTTTTCCCGGTGTTTTGGTCTGTGGTGAAGAGTTGGGTCAACACGCCGGCCAGCGACTTGGAGTCCGCGTATTGGAGCGGGAAAACGCGGATGGCCGAGATGCTGGAAACCGAGGTGTCGAGCGCGTTGACGATTTCCGCGATGCGATGAATGTTCGTTTGGGTATCCACAAGCAGCAGGGCGTTGCTGGCTTCGTTGGCGGTGAGCGTGGCGTCGAGCGAAAGCAACGGGCGGAGATTCTCGACGAGTTTCGCGGCATCCACATAGCGGACCGGGATAATCTGGTTGACCATTCCGTCCTTGCGCGGAATCTGCGTGGGGTCGCTCCCGGTCTTCACCGGGAGATCCTGCTTTTGCGCGCCGTTGCGACTGACGATTTTCAAGATGCGGCCGTTGCGGATGGCGGTATAGCCTTTGTCCAGGAGGACGGAGTTGAGGAGATCCACCGCATCCTCTTCGCTGACGGGCTGTTTGCTGACGACGTTGATGGTGCCCATCACCGGCATGTCCTGGAGAATGATGAACCCGGCCGCTTCGCTGAGGTAGTTCAGCACATCTCCCAGGGACGCGTTTTGGAAATTAAGGCGGAGTTGGCCCGGGGCGAGCTTCGGCATTGGCGTGGGGCTCGGCGCGGGCGCCCCGGCCTGCGGAGCGGCCACGGCGGGAGTGGGGCTCGGGCTGGGCGCGGTCGCGGTATCGCTGCCGTTTTGCGCGAGCCCGATGAGCGGCAGGAGCATTCCAAAGGCGAGGAGGTGGAGTGGGAGGTGTTTCATTTGAGTTCCTGTTGACGTTTTTCCATCATGCGCCGCATCAGAGCTTCGCGGTCGGCGGTTCCTGGAGTGGGAGCCGCGGAGATACTGGGTACTGCGCCGGTGGGAGAATTAAAAGTGAAGGGGGACGGGGTGGCAACCGGGATGGCGACGGGAACGGGAGCCGGGCCGGGCACTGCGGAGGAATTGAGCGGCACGGTTTGCCCGACCGCAACCGTAATGCGTTTGCCGGCGCGCTCGACTTCAATGGAATTGGGGGCGATGTTTTTGAGACTCGCTCCTGCAATCCTGCCGCCAACGGAGATCACCTTATTATACTCGGGGCGCGAGCCGGAGAAGAAGGCGAGCGTTCTTTCGGCGGTGAGCAGCGTGCCGGTGAGCGCCGCGTAATCCCCGGCGACGGGTGTCGTCGTCTGGGGCTGGTTGACCGCGGGAGTATAGACGACGCCTGGCATCCGCTCCGGGTCGAAAATATTGCGCGTCTGCACAAGGGCATATCCCTCATAGCCGGCTTTTCGCGCCGGGGTGGGCGGGGCGGAATGGCCGGCCAGCGCGGCGGCGGCCAACACCAGCAGACAGGCGCCCGCCGAAAGCGTTTGTTGTGGGATGCTCATGGCGTGGATTTCTTTGGGTCTTTGAGCCGCAGGAACGTGAGGCGGGCGGTAAGGTTGATCATCGAGCCGCGCGGATCGCGCGTGGTAAACTCGCATTCCTCAAGGCTGACGGGCGCGGATTGGTCGCTCTCGATTTCATAGAGGAATCGCCCGAGGGAAGGCTGGCTGCCGGTGGCCGCCACGCGGCATTCATATAGGTCATAACCTTCTTCCCGGTTTTGCCATTGCGGGGTGAGGCTGGTGAGGCTGATCTGGCTGTCGCGCACCCAGCGGCCCACGGCTTTGTAGGCGACGTTCTCCGCCGCCGAAACCTCGTCGGGCAAATTCGCACCCAGCATCCTGGCCCAGCGCTCGCGCAAAGAGCTTTCGCGCTCGCACAATTGGCGGCCCCGCTGGACTTTTTCCCGCAGCGCGGCGATCCGGGTGGTTTGCTCGCTCCAGCCTTGCAGGATGGGTTCAAGGACAAAGCGATCCAGCAGGAAGATCCCCACCATGGTGGCGGCGGCGACTTTGAGCAGGAGTTGGCGGCGTTCGTTATTCATGCTGGGGCCCCCATTTGAAGGAAAGTGAAAACTGGATCGGATTGTTGCCGCGAATTTGCTGCAATTGCAGCGCGGTCACCCCGGGTTGCTTGGGCAGGCGGTCCTGAAGGCCGAGCAGGTTGGCGCTGTTGCGCGTGAACCCCGAGACCGTGACCTTGAGGGTTCCGCTGCCGGGCGAGGCGGCTTCCTCTTTTCCCGAAAGGGTGGTGATTTGAACGGAGCGCGCCCAAATCTCGCCGCGCTCCGGGAAGGTGGAGATCAATGTCTCCAATGCCTGGAGTTTTTGCGGGTTGGGCTCGAACCAGGGGCGGAACTGGCGGACTTTTTTCTGGAGATCCTCCAAATCCGCGACGGTGTTCTTCATGCCGTTCCATTCCGCCTCGAGGTTGTTTTCCGTCCGCGAGCGGTAGATGAAAACGAGCAGCGGCAGCACGATGAGCGCCACGGTTCCCGCCATCATTTGGCGGCCCCGGCGGGTGTTGAAACGTTCCAACATTGCGGGCCAGCGGTTGAACTCCGGGACGAAGAATTCGAACGGGACCGGTTGGTCCCGCAGGAAACGCCCGGCGCATTCCACCGCCGCATCCGTGGCTTCCCCGGTTTCCTCCTCGATGGCTTCAAAGCCCATCCGGGCGAGGATTTCGCGCAGGCCGGAATCCGAGGGACCGACGATCCGGGCACGGCGCACGTTTTGGCAAACGGCTTCCGGCAAACGCCCGAGAGTGATGCGCAGTTCGCGGGCGAATGCGGCGGGATCGGAGGTTGCGGACCCGGCGAGCGAGCGCATGGAGGCGATGCCGCCGCCGCTGGAAACGATGACGTCGGTGGGGCCAGCGCCCTGGGCCAGGAGGTGCAGCGTGGGCTCCGCTTTGGAGCAGCAGCCGCCGAGAGCCAGGGAAAGCGAAACCGGGCGGCACCCCGCCGTGGCGAGCATCTTTTCCACGGCTTCCATCCGTTTGATCGGGATGGCCGCGAGAGTGGCGCGCCGGGAGCCGTCCGGCAGGAAAAAGGAGCTGTGGGCAAGCCGTAGATCGGAGGTGGAGAACTCGCGTTCGGCGCGAAGTTCGAAATAGGCGCGCAGGTCTTCGGCATTCACCTCCGGCAGATCGGCTGAAGCAGAGAGCGCCCAGGAAGGCGGCAGGCAGAGGACACACCGGCGTTCGCGCAGGTTTGCGGCTTCGAGGGCGGAGAGCAGTTCGGCGCCGGCTTTCACGGGATTTTCCAGCAGCTTCGCGGTGGAGATGTCGAGGCAAAGCGGGGGCGGCGGCGCGCCTTCAGGGCGGACCAGATGCACGACCATGCGATCGGGCTCAATGGTGAGGGCCAGCACCGCGTGGGACTGGAAGCGATTCTTGAGTTGGTTGAAATCGAACGTCATTTCATTTCCTTTTTCGTAGCAAGCATTTCCCGCACCTCGCTGCCGAGCGCCCAGCCCAACGGGGCCAGGTTGCGCCGGTAAACAATGCGCGGTGTGCCGGTGCTATTGTCGATCACAAAACGGGTGCGCCGGTAGCCCCGTCCGTTGCGGCCCACGGCGGCGGCGTCCACGCTCAACTGGTAGCTGTTGACGGTGAGGTAAGGCCCGGCTTTGATGGCGTCCGCCTCGCCGAGGATCGGCACGACCCACGCCAGGTTGGTCGCCGGGGTGTTTTGGGCTTCACGGGTGGCAACAAGCGTTGGGGCTTTATCGGGGCCGATCCCCGGGAGGCACGCGAGAACGGTGGCGCTGGCGGTGTTGACGTTCACCAGGCCCGTCACATACTCGCCGCTTTTCGCCGTCAGGCTGGGGCCGATTTTTTCGAACTCGGCTTCCGTCATGCCGCTGCGGATATAGAATTGCAGGACGCTGTTGATGGCTCCTGCGGCCCGGATTTTGATCTCGATTTCCCGGGCCCGGCTGGCGTCAAAAGTTTTGGTGAGCAAATTGGTCAACGCCGTCGAGGGCGGCTGCTGGGTGACGTTGACCCGGGCGCTCGTGCCATCGGTCATCGTATTGGGTTCGCGGCTGAAGACAGTGAGGTATTCGAGGAACCCGGAATCGATCCGGCTGCCGCTGCTGCCGCTGGAAAAGCCGTTGCTGGAATCGGACTCATTTGCGTCGATGACGTGGTTCAAGTTGAGATCCTGCCCATACAGCAGCGTGGAATCGGTGCCGGTGATCAGGGCCAGTTCTTCGACCGACTCGAACGGGGCATTCTTGACGGGGGCGGTGGAGGAGATGGTCCCCTCGGAATCGGAGGTGGAACTCCTGCGCCACGCGACGATTGCCGCCGCGAGATCCGGGGTCATGCCCGGCAGTTCCTCAAGCATGGCGCTGGAGGCGGTGTTCAGGTTGAGTTTGGAAGCTTCGTCCACCAGGCCGAACGCCGGTTGGTCAATGGGGTCGGCCGTCTTGGGCACGCCGATAAACCAAAACGTGGCGTCGCCGACGGGCAGGGTGTCGCTTTGGAAAAGGGCCGGGTCGGGCATTGCCCCGGGCTGTGCAACCTGCGTCATGAGGTATTCGGCGTAACGGGCCGCCCCTTCGATGGCTTGCTCGGCCTGCTGCCCGGCCAGGCTGTTGTCCGCGCCCCGATAGGCCATGCCCATGGCGTTGCCGAACACGAGCGTGAGGCCGACAAGCCCCAAACACACCACCATCACGACGATGAGCACGGAGCCTTTGGAACTGGAAAGGGACAGCGGGATCATGGAGTAGTACCCGTGGTGGAGGGGGTGGCAGAGGTCAGCGGCTCCGTGGTCAACGGCACCAGGATTTCCAACGGCGCGGGTGTGGAGATCTGGTCGGAAGGGGCTGCTTGTTGGATGCGCACGCGAACGGCCTGGGGCAGCGTCGGGGCGGTGTCGGTGACCTGCCAGGTTTCCTGCCAGTCGTTGCCGTCGAAAAAGGCGATCTCGAATGTTTGGACGCCGGTGAGGATTTGTTCTTCCAAGGCGGCCTGCTGCAGGGGCGCGAGAAGATCGCGGGTGAGGGCGCGCGTGAGCGTGCCGGTACTGTTGGCATCCGGGACGTTCCCTGGATTGGAAGCTGCGGCAGTCGCTGAGGCGGAGGTGCCGGTTTCCGCGATGTAGTATTCCACCTGCTGGACATCGCCGTAGGCTTCATCCGGGTGGTCTCTTCCCGTCGTGGTCGTGAACCGGAGGTAACCGGGGAAGCGCGATTTCTGGCTCTGCGCCCCGCCCTCCAGCGTTTCGGCCAGAACCCCGCCGGAGAGGTAGGTGTTGCGTAGATCGTTGCGAATGATGTTTGCCGCCCGTTCGCGCTGAAGCGCCAGGCGCATGCGGGCCATGGCGTGGTCGCGCGTCTTCACCGCCCGTTGAAAAATTCCATAGACCGCCACCAAGATCAGCGCGGAGGCCATCGCGGCGAACAGAATTTCAA
>CAIYQA010000347.1 GCA_903928175.1 uncultured Spartobacteria bacterium
GAATCCCAAGCTCAAAGTAGCGGCGGAATCAACCCGGCGCTTATGCGAGAAAGTGCGTCAAATCATCCGGCGCGGACGGGGGAGAAACCTTCGGCGACTGATCGCCGAGGAACTCAACCCGCTGCTTCGGGGATGGGCGAACTACTTCCGGTTGGCCGAAACCAAGGGCGTTTTCGAGGAACTCGACCAATGGCTGCGGCGCAAGCTGCGCTGCATCATCTGGCGGCAATGGAAGCGTCCGAGAACGCGCCTGCGCAAGCTGCTGGGGCTCGGGTTCGCCCCGGCCAAAGCACGAGCGAGCGCGTATAACGGATATGGCCCCTGGTGGAACAGCGGACAATCCCACATGAACGCGGCGTTCCCGCAAACCTACTTCGCCCGCATGGGCCTCATCTCACTGCTTCAAACGATCCACGATCGCGCATAAAGCGCCTCTTCGTGAACCGCCGGATACGGAACCGTACGTCCGGTGGTGTGGGAGGACGGCGGGGGCAACCCCGCCTCCTACCCGATCGGAACTCCTCCTCAAAGGAAACAGGGCGAAAAAGAATCATTCGACAAACAAATCCGATTCGTAAATCGTAATATATGAGCACGAATCTCCACGAATGCAGAGCGAACGTGAACAGCCAGAATGGCGAAGACGGGATCATCGGCGACATCTTCGCCAAAATCGGCACCACGACAAAAACGTGCTGTGAATTTGGTGCATGGGATGGAATTTACCTCAGCAATTGTCGAAAGCTGATTCTCGACGGCTGGAAAGCCCTCATGATTGAAGGGGATGCAAGTCGTTGCCAGGCATTAGTCGAGAATTACAAGGACAACCCCAATGTCATCCCGGTAAATTGTTTTGTGGATGCGAGCACCAACAGCCTCAGGTCTTTGCTGGAGAAACATGGCATCGGGGAATTGGATTTTTTGAGCGTGGATATCGATGGCCTTGATTGCGAAATTCTCGAGACATTGAATGTGCTCCCGCGCGTAATTTGTATTGAGGTAAACGCCGGACACGACCCGCTCGCGGTGAAACGAATTGACCGTAAGGTTGCGATGAGGAATATCGGTCAACCCTTGAGCTTCTTTGTGCAGACGGCGAAACGGATGGGCTACGATCTCGTTTGTTACAATGCCAACGCTTTCTTTGTGCGCAGCCAGGAACGCGAAAATGCCGGACTCCCCTGTTTGACCTGTGCGGAGGCATATAATGAGTACCTCCATTCCTTGGATGTTCCAGCCAAGGAGTGGATGTATCTGGTAAACTTGGGCATGGGGACTCCCTTCCACAGGTATAAAAATCCGAAATTAACCAGGCGTTCCCTTGGCATCAGCCGTTCCCGGGCGGTTCAACTTTGGTTTTCGGCCTTTGCCTCCTTTTCCCGGCTGGTATTCAGCAAGATCAAAAGCGTCTTTTTCAAAAATCGCGGGTAACAAGAGACTTCCGGCTCGGGATCATAAATTCCGCCTTGGAGTTTACCCGTAGCGCAGCGCCTCGATCGGGTCGAGCGTGGAAGCTTTCCATGCGGGGTAGAGACCTGAAAGCACCCCGATTCCCACGGCGAAGCCGAACGAGATCATGACCGCCTGCAAGGTAATGACCGGCGCGTTCTCCGTGGGTGAAATCAGGATGAGCAGATGGATCATCCCCGTGGCGGCAGCCAGCCCGAGCAGCCCGCCGATGAAGCCGATCACGCCGCTTTCGACCACGATCTGGGTGAAAATATCCCGCTGCCGCGCCCCGATGGCCCGGCGCACGCCGATCTCCCGGATGCGCTCAGTGATACTCGCAAGCATGATGTTGGTGATGCCGATGCCCCCCACCAGAAGGCTGATCCCCGCGATAAAGCTGCCGCTCATGCGGGTCGCCCGCACGCTCGACTCGATGCTGTCGAACCATTCCTCGCGCGTGTCGAAGCCGAAATCGTCAATCCCGCGATGGGTCCGGATCAGCACCGCGCGCACTTGGTTGAGCGTCTCTTCGAAGAGCGACAGGTCGGAGACGCGGAGGGAAAGCCGGTCCACTTTGGGGTTGGGACTCCCATCCGCGTTGGCTGCGGTCCGAAAATCGAAGAACATCGTGCTGATCGGGATCACGACGGTGTGGTTTTTTTGCCAATACGGGTCGAATTTCGCCGCCTTCGCTTTCCTTTTGCCCAAGCGCCGCGTCCGCCGTTCATCCTGCGCGGCGCTGATTCCGGCCTCCCGCTTGCGCTTGGATTGGTCGCTTTCCGACAACTCAAACGTGCCCACGATACGATACGGTATTCCGTTGATCATGATCGCCTCGCCCAAAGGAATGTACTCGGGATTATCCGGCCAAAGCTCGTCGGCGACTCCGGCCCCGATCACCGCCACCCGGCCCACGCTGTCAATGTCGGGCTGCCCAATCATCCGGCCGGCTTCGATCTCGAATTTTCCCATCTCCATGAATTCCGGGCAAACCCCGGAAACAGTGAGGCGCAACTTGATATTGGAATGCCGAACCGCCACATTGCCCATGTCCATCTGCGGCGAAACGAGATCGGCCAAGGGCGCGCCTTTGCGCAACGCTTCCACATCGGCCATGGTGCGGCCCGGCGAGAGAAAGGCCAGGTCTTGCAGCTCTTCGGAGGGATCCTTGTAGGTGACATCCACCCGTTCCACGCCCCCGGAGGCGGCCAGCATTTCGCGCATCCCCTGGGCGATGCCTTCGGTGAGGGCGAACATCGCCAGCAAGCTCGCCACACCCAGGATGATCCCAAGCATCGTCAGGAAACTCCGGAATTTGTGCGCCCCGATTTCCTTGATCCCGATGAGGAGTCCGAACCAGAAGTTCATGCGACCTCCTTTGGCATGGGTGCGAGCGGGGCCGTGTTGGAAACTTGCGCTTCCACGCCGAGACGAATCTGCCCGTCGCGCATTTCGATGCGCCGGGGCAACCGGGCCGCGATGGTGTTGTCGTGCGTGACGATCACGATGGTGCGCCCGCTGGCGGCCAACTCGCGGAACAGGGTCAGAATCGCCTCGCCTGTGTGCGAATCGAGATTGCCGGTCGGCTCGTCGGCGAAGACGATTTTCGGGTTGTTCACGATGGCCCGGGCAATCGCCACGCGCTGGCATTGGCCGCCGCTGAGCTGGAGCGGGGTGTTGTGCAGGCGGTTCATCAGGCCGACCCGGTCGATGGCTTCCATGGCCCGCTCGCGCCGCACTTTGGCGGCCACTCCGGCATAGACCATCGGCAGTTCGACATTGCGGAGCACATCGAATTTCGGCAGCAGGTTGAAGGACTGGAAGACAAAGCCGATCTTGGCGTTGCGCATGGCGGAGAGATCGTCGTTGCTGGCCCGCGAAATATCGACGCCGTCAATCAGGAGCCGTCCGCTGGTGGGCGTGTCGAGGCAGCCGAGCAGATGCATCAAGGTCGATTTTCCCGAGCCGCTGGGGCCGATGATGGCGAGGAATTCGCCCGCCTCGATGGAGAGCGTCACCCCGTCCAGGGCGGCAATCTCCTGATCGCCGACGCGGTAGGTTTTTCGGATGTCGTAGAGTTCAACGAGGGCCATTGAGGAAATTTTAGGAATTTATCAGGAAGCCAGGAAACCAGGAAAAGACAGAAGAGAAATTTTTAAGGATGAATTTCCTGGTTTCTTGGGTTCCTGATTTTTTCTGCTGCTGGGAGGGGATGGACTACGATTTCTTTTGCAACACGCGCGGCTCCACAGCGAGAATCTTCTCGCCCGCCTGCAATCCTTTTTTAATTTCGGTGAAATCCAAGCCGGAGACCCCCACCACCACCTCGCGAACAACCGGTTTGTTTTCCTCAAGCACATAAACCACCCGCTGGTCGTTGGGGCCGCGGAAAACGGCCGAGACGGGAACGCTCACCGCCTGCGTTGCGTGCGCCACGGGAACCGTCAGGTTCACCATCATCCCGGGTCGCAATCGGGGGCTGGGCTTCACAATGGTCGCCTGAACTTGGAAACCCTTGACGCCGTTCTTGATGGTGGCCACCGGGGCGATGAAGCAAACCCGTGCCTCCATGTTCTCCTGTTTGATGGATTCCATCGTCACCTTCACCATTTGCTTGAGTTGGAGCATCGCCACATCCACCTGGTTGACGTTGGTGGTGACGAGCAGCTTGGAGAGATCGGCCACGATCATCAACGTCGTCCCGGAGTTGACGCTCGCCGCGGAGACCACCACCTGCCCCTCGATCACCAGCACCTGCAAGACCGTCCCGTCCGAGGGGGCGATAATCCGCGCCTTGCTGATCTGATCAACCACCGTCTGGAGCTTGCGTTGGGATTTGGCCAGCTCGTTCTTCTGAATGGCCAGGTCGCTTTCCAGGTTATCGAACGCCTCTTTGGTGATCAGCTTGGCTTTGAAGAGTTCCTTGCCCCGGTTGTAGTGGTCTTGAGCCCGTTTCACCAGCAGCTTGCCGCCATCGATCTCCGCCATGACGCTGGCCTTCTGGTTCTGCAAATCCGTGTCGTCGATCTCGCAAAGCAGGTCTCCCTCCTTCACCGTCTCGCCCGGTTCCACGTAAAGCGCCTTCACCTTGCCGCCCACCTCGCTTTTCACTTCGAGTTGAAATTCCGGCGCCACATCCCCGGCCACGTCGATCGAGTAATCGAGGTCCCGGGTTTCCGCCGTCACCACATATTTTTCGGGAATTTCCTGGATGCGCGGCGCAGTCATCCGACTCCAGTACGCCGCGAGCGGCTTGTGGCCTGTGGCGAGCCAGAGCGCGGAGAGAACCAGAAGCAGTAGGGGGAACACGAAAACCTTCTTCATTGCACCATTTAAAGCACATCCTGCGGAAAAAGTGGCGACAAAAGATGAGGAAAAAGGGGGTTTATTTCACTTTTGGCGCCAGAATTCTGTCCTCGAAACAGACGGCGAGAATCTGGCCACCGGGCTTGTCA